>JAAZFF010000423.1 GCA_012511845.1 Lentisphaerota bacterium | reverse complement strand
TATCTTGCAGCCATTTTTGCCAGATGATCGGGTCGTGAGTGTATCTATGCGGGAGATCTTCAAGATCGAGAACAGGAGATTTTGTTTTGTAGAGGTGTTGTGCAGGAAGCAAATGAACTGAATTGAGCCGCCTTGCAGCCCATCCTTCCAGTTTTCGAACCATGGCTTCGGACGGTTCTGTCTGCCCCAGGAGAAGTGCGTTAAGAGTCCAGGAATCTCCGTCCCCTGAGCCGATATAAGTCGTTGCATCGAGCTCATTCACGAGCGTTGTGGAAAAGCGCCCGGATTCAGGTGTTTCAGACTTGAATGCCCTGCCGTTGATCGAGGCGAAGAGTGAGCCCTGGCGCATACCGAAAACAAGGAAATTCCATGTTGTTCCGTCAGCAATAACATCTTTTGTGGAAGCCTGCCGCACATCAAGCCCGTTTGCCAGACCTGTAAACTGAACTGTAAGCCCGACCTCCTGGGAGTAAGTAATTTTTGGAGACGAGCGTGAAGACCCCCTGCCGCTGTTAACATCGAGCAGGGTAGTGTTTCCAGGGCTTTCCCCGTCCAGTTTGAAAAGAAGTGCGCCCCAGCGAAAACGCCATCTTGCATTACGTTCCCGGGGAAATGTGAGATGCGATCCGGTGTTGAAAAACAGTCCGTCAGCAATGCGTTCTGGAGCATGACTTTCGTCCGGAGCTGTCGTTTCAAGGTTGTTCAGGATGCCACGCACAGGCATTTCTTTTACGATCCCGGTAGAAGCATCCTCCGGCACAATGTAATACATCAGCCATTCAGGAAAAAGATCCGGTGTCCATTGTATATCTGTTCCACCTTCGACGGCTGAACGTGAAATGAGTTGCGATAGCGGATGACGCCCAAAATCCTGCTCTTCGATCGAAACCTTTCCGTCTCCGTTAATATCAAAAACATAATTTTCCAGTGCAGGGTCCAGATTCTTGATACGTTCTAAAACTGTGAACCGCTCCTCATCAGAAAGAAAACCTGATCCCGATGAGATCAATGTATTAAAAGCAACTGCCATAATTATTGTGTTTTTTAATGTTTTCATTTTATTGTGACTCCATATAGCGTATGGGAACCTTATTTAAGCTTCAGCTTTCCCGTTGAATCTCTCCAGCAAATTGTACCGTCGAGCAGAACATCTTCTGCGGGTACTGTTTTCCCTTCAAGGGAGGAAAGGAGAATTTCAACGGCATTCTTGACGAGCTCATGCTCGGAACGTGAGATACTCGAAAGAGATGGAGAAAAATCTTTACAGAAGGGGATATCATCGTGACCCAGAATGCTGAACTCATCCGGTACGGAACGATTGTTTGCCTTGAGCTCAAATAATCCGCCCAGTGCCATCCAGTCGTTACAGAAGAGCAGGGCTGTCGGGGGAAACTTTCCGGCAAGCAGGCAGCGTACTGCTTCTCTGCCGCCGGCGACTTCCTCCGGGAGTCCGTGAAGGATTATTCCGGCTTGCGTATTATTGTTGTTTTCCAGTTCTGAAGGGAGGCTGCATTTGTTTTTGCTGTATTTTATTGTATGGCAGGGAATGTCGAGTTTGTCGAGAATCTTTTTGAAGGATTCGGCACGTGCCCTGCTTGTGGGATAATCGGGTTCGTTCAGCAGAGGAGCGTAGCGGCGGTGTCCCCAATCGGAAAATCGGCGTACTGCCTCGTTGATGGCGGGTCTGGGATTTGATAAAAGGCAGGGCACACCTATTCGTGCAGAAGAGTCGTTGATTCCAACAATCGGGCGTTGTTGAGTCCTCAGGAGCTCGATTATTTTTGCGTCGGGGTGGCCCAGCACCAACACTCCATCAATCCTGTTTTCGATAGAAAAGGCGGGGAGCTTCGGCGCAGACGTTTTTCTTGAAACGCATTCTATGTTTACGTGGTAATTGCGGCTGCCCAGTTCCTGCTGAACCATCAGTGATACACGCTCCAGAAAGTTTTCGCCGATTGTATTTTGCTGAACGGATGGCGCAGTTCCTATAAGGAGTCCTATAGCTCTCGTTTTTTGGGAACGCAACGGTTTTTGTCTGTATCCCATGCGGCGTGCAAGACCTTTTATTTCTTTTATCCGCTTGTCACTGACTCTGGGGTCGTTATGCAGCGCGCGTGATACAGTACTTACGTCCACATTGGCTATTTTTGCCAAATCGCGTAAAGAGGGTGATGCATTCATTTATATAACTTTCTTGCCTGATGAGAAGATAATCGGCTGGAGAATTGCTTGGAGCCTTTAAAACTCAATACAACAGTTGCATAAGATATCAGGCTGTTTCGTTTTTTTCAAGAGAAATTTTGAAAACGGCAAGCTGTGTTAGTGAACAGTGGGAGGCCCGGCAGATCCGGGCAGTGATTAGTGGACAGTGTGCACTGGGCAGTTTTTTCGGTACAATCGGAGCAATTCGCGTGCCTGGAAGCTGCTGCGGACGAGAGGTCCGCTCATGACTCCTGCAAAGCCGTACTTCAGAGCCGTTTTGTGCCACCTGTCAAATTCTTCAGGTGATACGATCCGTTCAAGAGGATAGTGCGATTTCGTGGGTGGAAGATATTGTCCCAGTGTCAGGAGCGATACGCCGGCTTGGCGCAGATCCAAAAGCGTCTCATGCACTTCCTCATCCGTTTCACCAAGTCCCAGCATCAGCCCTGATTTGACGGGTATGCCGTCTCCGATTCGGGCGGCTGATGCAAGTACGCCGAGGGAGCGTTTGTACGTGGCAACGCTGCGGATTATTGTAGATAGCCGACTGACCGTCTCTACATTGTGGTTGAAAACATCAGGTCGTGCATCAAGCACCGATTTTAGTGAAGATTCACATCCGGCAAAATCCGGTGTCAGAACCTCAACACCTGTGCCGGGGCAACGCCCCCGTATTGTCAAAATAGCATCACGAAAGGCTGCGGCACCACCATCAGGAAGATCGTCTCTCGTGACGCTCGTTATGACAACGTACGAAAGTTCAAGTCGGCTGACAGCCTCAGCGAGTCGCTCAGCTTCATCTGGCTGAAGTTCATCCGGATGTCCCTTTCCTCCGATTGCACAGAATCTGCAATTACGTGTACAGGTGTTTCCGAGAATGAGAAAAGTGGCAACGCCTTCCGAAAAGCATTTTCCGAGGTTGGGGCAGTGGGCGCTTGCGCAAACGGTGTTCAGGTGAAGATCGGCAAGCACATCTGTTACTGTCTTCCGATCTGCCGCGCTTGATCTTACGCGGAGCCAATCGGATGCGATTTCCGGTGCTTTATCTATCTGACCGTGCTTATTCCAGTTTTCTGTACCGAATTGTATGTCTACCAGATTTTTGATTGAATCTTTAAAGTGTTCGGGCGGAGACCAAAATGCGGGATCAGAGCCGACAAAAGCGGAAAATGCGTTTACAGTCATATCTCGCAGGCGTTCCCAGTTTCCGTCTGCTGCTTTAAGAAGGATGCTTCCCTGTATGAGCGTGCCGTTTTTTGTGCGGTATTGAGCAGCGCCGGCATACTTGGTGCCATCTGATCCGAGGATGTCATGACGTGTGGGGGAGTCAAAGCATTTCATTCGAAGCAGGTCTTTTTCGGTCGATTTTTTTTCCTTAAGCTGGAAGGTCATGCCTAACTGCTCGCTGATTTTTGCGTGCAGCAGTTGATAGCTTTCATGGATTTCCATTTGTGCTATGGGGTGTTCAGCCGGCAGGATGGCTGAGTAGGTCAGGTCTTCTCCGTGCCATACGATTCCGCCGCCTGTCGGGCGACGCACCAGTGTGAATTTATTTGAGATGCTGTCGGGAAAAAGCTGTGAACGTCCGAACGTTACAGCTTTTTTATTCCATTTGTAGATGCGGAGCAGCGGAACGGTTAGAGAGCCGGCAATATTGAGCAGTACCTGATCTGCTGCCATATTGAATGCGGCGTCATGCTCCTCATCGAGCCACAGCCACCATGTGTTTTCCTGCGGCTCCATCTCATCTATCGTATTGTTCACAACCGTTACCTGTCATTTGAATTTAAAACATTGCTGATTGTATCACATAGAACTATGTGCAACAATTCGAACATTGATGAGGTAGGGCGTGGCAGGCACGGCAAGGCACGGCAAGCCGTGCCACTGGTCAGTGGACAGTGGGTAGAGCTTATGCGGAATCGGGATCGCTATCAGGATCGGTATCGGGTAGGGCGACGACCTCCGGGCGCGCCGCATTAATATACGTATACGGCGGTTTACGGCTTGTCCCGGCGTAGTTAGCGGACGAAGCCGGAAGAGCCGTCCCTACCTGCCCAGCAACTGTTTTCGGACAGCTGCGGAGAGCCGTCCCTACCTGCCCAGCAGCCGTTTTCGGACAGCTGCGGAGAGCCGTCCCTACCTTGCTTGTCAACTGCGGAAAGGTAGGGCGACGCTCTCGGTAGCGCGCCATGACGCCCGATCGCTTTTTGACTCGGGACTCGGGACTCGGGATTTGTCCGACGAGTCTGACAACCTAGCTGCGGGCGAAGGGGGCTATGTTGCCATTTCTGTCGGGCTGCGTCCTTCGCCTTTTTCTTCGTAAGTTACGCCGTCTCGTATGTGGTAGATTCGTTTAAATGTGGGGATGATTTTCTCATCATGCGTAACTACAATTATGGCTGTTTCAAATTTTTGAGCCATATCATTCAAAAGTCGTATTACGGTGAGGGCGCGGTCGCTATTCAGGGGAGCAGTTGGTTCATCAGCCAGGATTACCGGTGGGCGGTTAACGAGACCACGGGCAATTGCCACTCGCTGTTGTTCTCCGCCTGACAGTTTTGACGGCATTGCGTGTGCTCTGTGATCCACGTTGAGTTCGCGTAGCAATTCCATTGCCCGCTTGCGTGATTCAGCATTTGATACACCAGCCAACATGGGGAGTAAGGCTACATTATCCGTAACATCAAGGAAAGGAATCAGGTATGGAGCCTGGAAGACAAAACCTATTCGATCGCGGCGCAAGGCGCGCAAGTCTCTGACTCGCCAACCGTTGTCGTAAATTATATCGCTGCCAAGCACCATTTTGCCTGCAGTGGGTTCTATAACAGCCCCAAGACATTTCAGCAACGTTGATTTTCCGGAACCTGAGGGACCGATAAGTCCGACAATTTCCCCTGCTTCTACATGCATATTTACATGCTTAAGGGCGTCTACTGCTGTATCGCCACTGCCATATCGTTTTTTCAGACCTTCGATGCGGATACCTTTCATACTCATATTAACCTCCTATGGCTTCTGCCGGGTCTACTTTTAGTGCTGCGCGAATGGATATAATACTGGCAAGGATGCAAATAATCATTACGGCTATAAAGCCTATAACAGAATCGAGCGGCAGCAGCAGTACGTATTTTGGAAAGATCGGAGCCATAAAAAGGGTTGCTGAGATTTTACCTACTACAAACCCTATTGCACCCAGCGCCATGGACTGTTGCATTATCAGAGCTATAATTGTGCGGTTTTTTGTGCCGATCAGTTTTAAAACTGCTATTTCACGAATTTTGCCCTGAGTGAGGGTGTAAATGATAAATGCAACGATGGCTGAGCTGACAATGGAGAGAATCACCAGGAACATGAATATTTGTCTGGCGGATGTGGCAATTAATTTCCCCACCAGGATTTCTTCCATCTGTGCTCTCGTATATACAGTGAGGTTTTTCCATCTTCGTATGGAGGTGGCTGTTGTCAGAGGGTTGTGCCCTGATGCTACCTGTACCAATACGGCATTAACAAATGGGTTTACGCTCTGCGTGGCAACAGCCGCTTCAAGCAGACCGGGGACTGCCGGACGGTTAAACGCCGGATTTGCCGCCGTGCGTCTTCGCTGTTGGCGGATTGCATCGTTGTCTTTCAGGAATTGCGCCTCCTGCGCGTCCTTCAGTGGGATAAATATCATGGGATCGCCATTTGATGAGACCATGCGGCGCGTAAGCCCGACAACCGTATAATGATTGCGACGAATCCGAACGACATCACCAAGTTTAAAGCCCGTGGCAACATCAGCTACAGCCTCATAATGACTACGTGTGATGTGGCGTCCTGCTACCAGCAGTGGAGGCCAGCCCGGTGTACCTGGTGTGCCGGGGGAAATGCCGGCAACCATGGCGCGCACATCGCTGCCGTCTTTGGCTACTTGCATAGTCAGGTAGGTTATGTTGGCAACCTGCTTCACTCCGGGCATTCCGCGAATTTCGCGCCAGGTGTCGTCATAAAGGCTTGACGGCTCGGCATAAGGACCAATAGTGTTTTTTTGAACCACCCACAGATCCGCACCACTATTGTCCAGCAGGACTCTGGCATCGTCCACCATACCGCGATAAATTCCCGCCATGGACAATGTAATACCGATAAGCAATCCGAGTCCGAAACCGGTAAATACAAATTTTCCCCATGAGTGGATAATATCGCGTCCGGCAAGGCTGATCATGGCGTTTCTCCCGTAATCTGATCAACAATGCGATAACGGCTGCGTCTGCTTAGCGGATCTTTGCTATAGACCACAACTTGATCGCCTGCTTTCAACCCTTCATGAATTTGTATGTGTCCTTCCAGATCAGAATCGCCTGTGACAACGGGGGTAAATTGCAACTTGTCAGCAGATATTTGCCATACGCCCAATTTGCCATCAACAACGTGAATTGCCGCATTTGGAATAGTAGGCGCAGGGGGCAAAGACGGAAGGATGACTGTAACCTCCACCAGCTCTCCAATAGGCGGTGTCGGGACAGGTGGCTGATCAAAGACGACCTTGGCGAGGGTTTCCTCTGTTATGGCATCGGCAAGCGGTTCAACGCGCAACACATGACCCTTCAGTGTGCGCTGCGCATGCGAGCGAAGCGTTACCGTGGCAGGAAGCTCTGCCACAAGACCACGTGTTTTGATTTGATCAAACCGGACGTTCACCCACAACTTGTCGGGCTCTATCAACTCCACCACTGCCTGCCCAGCCATCATAGTCGTTCCTGGATCAGCATGACGTGCCACCACCAAGCCGTCAGCTGGTGCCGTCAGGAATAAATCATTACGCAGTGCTATAAGTGCCTCCCGCTCTGCGCTAATACGAGATATTTCTTCCTGTGCTGCATCAAGACCGGTTTTTGCAACCATCATTTTGTGACGTTTGGTGTCGGAAAGTTCTTCGGTTGCTGAGCTGGCAGTGTACAACTGCTCGTAGCGGAAT
Source organism: Lentisphaerota bacterium (assembly GCA_012511845.1). Lineage (GTDB taxonomy): Bacteria > Verrucomicrobiota > Kiritimatiellia > RFP12 > UBA3636 > JAAZFF01. The sequence goes on along the minus strand of JAAZFF010000423.1, from coordinate 5,222 downwards.
GACTGAGTTTTGGCGTACTCGTGGCGCGTTCTCGCTTCCTCCAACTGTGCATTTGCACGCTTTAACATAGCCTCTTGTGCTGCGATACGGTCATTGAGGTCTACTACATTCATGGCTCCAATCGTCTGGTCTGCCTTGACGGTGTCGCCAACATCCACATCAATGCTTTTGAGACGTCCCGCCAGTGTCGGACCTATCTTGTAGGTATAGCGTGACTCTACGGTACCAACACCAAAGAGCGATGGCGTTATGCTTTTATGCTCGACAGCAGTTAAGACTATTGGAATTGGCGCAAGCGGACCTGATCGTAAAGCCACATGAGCAAAGAGTGCCAGTAATGGGATAATTAATGCAAATAAAGTCAAAGTGCCTTTACGAAATGGAATTTTTTTCATTTTAACCTCCCGCCTTTTCATTTGCGTTCGCTGCCAGGCACAGCCAAGCCGTTTTTTAACAACGCTGTTACATGTTTGCCAAGTTCCTGTTTGCTTACCTTGCCGATCAGTGGAATGCACTCCCAGCTTTTTGCCACTGAAAGAGGCAATAATGTCAGTCCCATAACAGACAGGAACAACAGCCCGGGATCGATTTCGTTGTTGATTTTGCCTTCTTGCTGAGCCATTATAAAAATTTCTTTAAAATTTAACTTTTTTCCAAAACCGGCATGGACGATCAGCTTCTCACGCAGCATGCCTCCTTCGCTCAATACCTCCCGTATCCACAGGGGAGGCAACCACGGCATTTTATCGGTGGCGTTTATGATGCGCCAAACAAGATTTTCAACGAGTTCTATTGCCGATGTTTGTTCCTGTATCTGAACAACATCGACGAATGTAAAAAATTCGCCAACAAGTTTCTCATCAACAACTGCATCCAGCAACTGGTCCTTTGTTTTAAAATAATAATGAACCATAGCCGATGTTACATCTGCCAATTGCGCTATTTCTGCAACAGTTGTGCCATTTATACCTTGTTCAGCAAATAGCCAAACAGCTGCTTCCAGCAACCGGAGGCGAGCATCAGTTATTTTGTTAATCTGGTCTTTTGGTATTTTCATGGCGGCTATATTAACTAACTCATTAGTTAATTGCAACTGCAAATTGAAATGTGTTGCAGACAGATAGTGAAAGGGGGAGCGCTCTGTGCTTGACGGTTTGCTATGCAGGTGAAAGTATCTCACAAGGGGAAATAGATGTGGAGACACAGAGGCGGGAGCCACAGTTAGTAGACAGCGGACAGTTTGGGCACAGCAGACGATGTTTGACACCGTGAGACCAAAACACCATTTGACTCGAGACTCGGGATTCGGGACTCGGATTTTGTTCGATCCATCTGACCTGTCTGACCAGCCTCATTGGCATTCCTTTAGCAACCCCATCACACCCCACCAACCCCCAAGAACCCCTTGGCAATCTCAATTCGGTCAATTAAGGTCAATAGGGTCATGGTTTCTTCCAGCGCCCAACTCCCAAGCTCTACCCACTATCCACTGATCACTGCCCGGCTTGTCGGCTTTACAAATCAACGCCTTGGAGTTTGAGTTGTTTCTGAATGTCTGCTACAGGTACGTTTCTGGGCAATACATCTGATTTTACGGCGAGCGCTGCCGCTGTTCCGGCTGCCTGACCGATGTTGGCGCAAATAGGCATTACACGGAAATTGGAGTGGGCTTTGTGCGTACCGGAAATAATGCGTCCGGCTAGCAGCAGTCCATCTATCTTTACAGGCACAAGGCAGCCGTAAGGGATTGTATAGCCCTTTGGTTGTTTGAAGTTGTGCTGGGCGCCGTGCTCATCGAGTCCGGGTCCCTTTATATTGTGAATGTCGAAATTGAAATGAGCCTTTGTTACAACCCAATCCGGGAATACACGGGCTGTTTCAATATCCTCTTCTGTTATGGTGCTTAAACCGACGAAGTGGCGTGTTTCGCGAACACCTATTTGTGCTCCGGCGTTGAGAAGGTAGCAGTTTTCATAACCGGGGGCATGTTCTCTGAGGAATTTTACTATCAGTGGGATCTGCTGACGGCAGACTATCTGGGCGGCAGTGAGATCTTCTGCTTTAGTGCCGTCTACGTTGATGACGTTCGTCATGTTGCAGGTTACTACGCCGGGGAGTGATGTGCGATAAAGCAGAACGTGCCCTGCGGGGTGCGGTAAAATTTGTCTGGCAAGCTCCTGGATTTCCCCTGTAGGCACGTTTATCCTTGTTTCAAATGACGGAGGAAAGATTGCCCTGTCTGTATCGACACCGCCTACTTTGAACATAAGCGTCATCGGCTGCATGGCAGAATCGCTTTCCCTGCCAAGCTGGAATTCTGCACCGGCGCGCGCCGCAATGTCGCCGTCGCCGGTGGCATCAATAACGACTTTGGCAAGAAGTGCCTGACGCCCTGATTTGCTTTCAGTAATTATACCTGTTATTTTATCGCCCTCCATTATAGGGGCAACTGCAAATGTGTACAGGCGGATTTCCACACCTGCCTCGAGCAACATTTCGAGCATTACGCCGTGCAGCTTATCAGGATGAATCGTCTGGCGCATCTTTTCACCTGAGCGATCAAGAATCTCTTCATAAAAACCGCCTTTCGTACCACCTGTCCAGTGGCTCATGAGTCCTGACGTTGCCACTCCTCCAACGCCGGCGCATTGCTCTATCAGGCAGACACTGACGCCCTGGCGCGCTGCAATCACAGCGGCAGAAAATCCGGCAGGACCGCCTCCGGCGACTAGAACGTCATATTCTCCGACGACAGGAATCTGTTTTTCTGCTTCTTTTATATACTTTGCTGACATCATTTTTCCTTTTTCAGTAATGAAGGACGGTGTTGCTGCATTTCATGGAAGTCATGCCGTTTACCTTCCAGTTTAGTTGACTTGAAAACACGGGTGGTAATAATACCAGACTGCCCCGCTGCGGGCAAGCCGTTCCAGTGGTCAGTGGGCAGTGATCAGTTTCTAAGCAGGCGGGCACAGACAGGAATGTCCGTGCTACAGTTTACACATCCCCAGCTCTGCGTCTCTGCGTGAGATATCTGCGGCTCATGAGTAAACTACCCACTAACCACTGATCCGGCTTGCTGGACCTTGCCGCTAATGAAAATTTGTAATTACGCTTCTTGACGCTGTTACCGGATATTTTATAAAATGCATCTCATGAAAAGCGAAACATTTAATATAAACCTGGTTAACGTGGGGAAGTCTATAACAGCGGCGGCGGGGGACACGCTTTTCAAGGCACTACACGATGCAAATATTTTTATACCTACTGTTTGCGGAGGTAAAGGTTTTTGTGGAAAATGCAAAGTTAAAGTCTTTTCAGGAAATAAGTCATCTTTAACGGATTCGGAGAAGAAAAAACTTTCTTCCGATGAGGTGGCAGAAGGGTGGCGGATGTCGTGCCAGGCGGTTGTCGAATCTGATATGGATATCGAACTGCCTGATGATACGAAAAACGTCCGGCTTTATACGGCAGAAGTTATTGCCCTTGGGATGGTGTGCCGTGAGACGCGCCGGGTGCGGCTCCGCCTGCTTGCTCCGGCTGAAATGGAATATCTGCCGGGAGCGTTTATCCTGCTCGATATTCCGCCGGCAGCGGGTAGCAGGCTCGCCCTTTCGCGTGCGTATTCTATAGCAACTCCGCCATCATCTGTTAATGAGATTGAATTGAATGTGAAACACGTGCCGGAGGGCAAGGGATCCGGTTTTGTGCATGACGTTCTAAAGCCAGGCGACAAAGTCACGTTTTCTGCACCATACAGCGGTTATCCGCGTTCTTCTGATGAGAATGAGCTGATATGTGTTGCGGGCGGCTCGGGGATTTCTCCTGTGCTTTCCATTTTGAGGCATCTGAAAGAAACTGAATCACGGCGTAAAATAAAATTTTTCTTCGGAGTACGGACCTGTGATGATTTGCAATATATTTCCGAACTACGTACGTTGGAGAAGAGCATGCATGCTTTTGAGTTTTTCTCAGTTGTGGAGTTTCCGGGAGAAAATACGAGTAAAGATACGATTGCCGGACGTGTTACGGATGCGGTAATCCGGTCTGTAGAAGATGCCTCCGGCTGCTCAGCTTATTTGTGTGGAAGCCAGGGTCTGCTCGAAGCGTGTCGCACAATCCTTTTGGAGCGTGGCATAAGCGAGGACGATATTTTTTACGATCAGTTTTTCTGATGTTGCTTCGAAAAACCCCTGCACATTGCGGCAGCGCCGGGACAACGGGCAGGGGAGACGGAAGCTCTGGATGTTCGAAATGCTAGAAGCCTAAATCCTCATTCACAACGAGAACGGTGATGTCGCTTCGTGAAGGTTTGCGCTCCATGATGACGGTGACCCTGCAGATGCGGTCGGAAGAATCGCAGTCTTCGCAAATACCTGTTTTGGCGCAGGGAGTGTCTTTTGAGAGGCGCAGTGAGTTCACGGGAGCGGACGCCTGCTTGATTCGCTTAATAGCGTCGGCAATGTCGCCGTTCACAATTTTATTGCGTCCTGCTACGAGTATGATTTTACCGGGTCCGAATATTGATGCGGATACACGGTTGCCGACACCGTCAATGTTTACGATTTCACCGTTCGAGGTGAGTGCATTTATGCCGGAGACGAAGACATCGCAGGTCTGCTGCCCTTTCATGGCATAATTGCGTTCATCGGGGGTGAGGTTGGGGTCGGAATGAATCAGGAGTTTAGCGCCTTTAGCGCGGAGTTTCTCGAAAATGCCGAGATCTTTTACTGATTGTGATCCGCCCATACCGACAGTTTTTGCGTTGGCAGCGCTGTCGAGAATAAAGTCGGCGGCATTCGCTGCCTTATCACAATATATGGCATCGAAGTTGCGCTGTACAAGATTTTCCACTGTCTGGCGACAGAGGAGCTCTGATGTTTGTTTACGAATATATTCTGTATTGTCTTTCATGATGTCAATAATATCAGACTGCCCCGCTACTGGCAAGACCGGGCTTGGACAGGGGGCAGAACTTTGGAAACGAAGATATCTCACGCAGAGTCACGGAGAACGCAGAGAATGGCGCAAGATTTGAATCACGAATAGACACGAATAAGCACGAAAGGGTAGGGCGCGTTTTTCCAAAACCGCCGTAAATGATGGGCTGCCAGACCTGTCAGACAGGTCAGACTCAAACTCCGAGTCCCAAGTCCGGAATCCGGAGTCAAAACAATTTTGATTGCCTGCGACAACCGGCGGACCGCTGCGGAGAGCCGTCC
>JAAZFF010000422.1 GCA_012511845.1 Lentisphaerota bacterium | reverse complement strand
CCGATGCACCATTTGGAAAGATTTTGATTGGATCTACCAAACCCGGTTATCAAGACCCCCTTCCGTACTGGAGAGGTCAAGGAGTGCAGCCAACGGTTCGCATTGACACAGACTGGTTGTGGGTGGGCCATTTGGATGAAATCCTCATGTGGGTGGCTCCCAACAAAGTCTTGTATGCCGATCCTTGGAAAGCTGCTGATCTCCTGCATGAAGAAATAGCGAAAGATCGACATGACGAGAGCCTCTGGTTTGGCTTCGACGCAACCGGAACAAACAAGACCATCCAGCAAGTCGTCATTGCACCGTTGGGGGGCGGGTACAAACTGTCGGCATTGCCGGAGCCGGGGCTGGTGAATTCGACTTCCTCAGCGACGCTTGTGTTTCCCAGCGAAATCTTCACCGTCGGCGACGTTCTTCGTGTTGGAGATGAAATTCTCAATGTGACAGCGGCGAACGGCGTTACTGTCACCGTCTCACGGGCGCATGGCGGACGCCCCGCCACAGCTCATGCTGCGGGAAGCAAGATCTACGCATATTCAGATACTATGGAGGAAAATTTGCCTTTTAAGGAATCTGAACGGAGTGTTTTCGACAAGATCGTTCTTGCTACGAATCATCTCTATCAGGCAATCAACGATCATACTCTCGAATTCGTTCCTATGCCAGTGTTGTTCGACAGGAGAATTTTTGATAATAAGAACACCTATTCAGCTGCAACTGCAAATGTTGTAAATGGACTCCTGTCCACCGAAAGCATTTATTGTTTTCCGGAGACAGGATGCATAGCCTTCAACGAATATATCAGTACCGTTTTGCCTGGGGCATGTGAAATCACTGGCACATGGATTGGTTTGCATTGTCAGGCCGGGGAAATCCACTGCGCGACCACGGCTCAGCGCGATTTGGACTTGTCAACGCCGTGGTGGGATAAACTTGAACAATGGGAGTAAAACGAATGAGAATGAAACTTCTTATATTTTTAACCAGCCTGATGCCATTTTCGGCTATGGCAATTAGATACGACACATTAACTACTTTGCTTGCGAATGCGGCGATGGCACAAAGCAATGCATACATCAAGGTGCGAACAACAATCGTCGATTTTGGAACGAACGCCATTCCGTCGCTTGCACAGGCGGTCGTTGATAAAGACTTATCCTGGCAACAACGTCTCACCGCACGGATCTGCTATGAACACATAGAACGAGGGGACGAAATTGAGGAGTTACTCCGTTACAATTGGCGAGAGCATCCCGATTTCAACCTCGACTGGGAACGTTCTATGGCGGGTCCAGGTCTCAAAATGTCTGAACTGGTCATTTCAAGGATGCTCGAGTTGGGATTGTGGTACTACTATATTGAAACAACTTGGAAACAAACTGAGGAGTGGCCGTTGGTGCGGATACGCCGTATCTACGAGTACTGGAATCCATGGTGCCGAGCCGTGCTCAAAGGGCAACCGGAGGAGGTTTATTTGTGGCTGTCGATTGAGGACCGGCTTGACAGAGATGTTGCTATGGAAGCGTATGATTCCAAGACCTTATATGCGTATGTAAGAAAGAATAAACAGACGAATTCAGTCTCAGTATTAGTTCGTAGGTACGATGCTTATTTTCAACGTGATACTGGTGGAATTGATGCGTATCCAGGGCGAAATGCTGAACTTTACAGTGGCATTTTAAAAACAATTATATCCTTTTCCGACTCAAGTCACGCAGACATGCTTGAGAAATTCATCGACGAACGACCTGATCTTGCTGAACTGAAGCCGAAGCTTGAAGAAGTCCGTGCCCGTCCGGCGCACCCCCCTGCACCAGAGCCGCTGTTCCGGCTTGGGATAACTCCTGTTAAAACACCATGAACACTATATGTCAAGCATCTCATCCTCATCCTCCGTCAGCAGCATGAACTTGAGTTGTAAGGACAGGGATGTTAAAATGCAGGCATCTGGAATGTGCAGACAAGAAGGTAATATATGGCAAACGAGAATTTGACAAGTGCAAAACGTGCGAAGAACGACGAGTTTTACACACAGTATCATGATATCGAAAAGGAGATGTCGGCGTATCTCGACTACAACCCCGATGTATTT
>JAAZFF010000421.1 GCA_012511845.1 Lentisphaerota bacterium | reverse complement strand
GTATTCCCACTCCAGATCTTCGATATCGATTTTGCCATCACCGGTTTTGTCACGGGTAAGAGTGAAAATTTTGCCGTTGACACGGGTCTTGTTTTCGTCGTAGTGTGGCTCACGTACTTCAAACAGCGTTGGCTGGTATGGCGACTGATACTTTTTGCTCTCTACAGCATAGCTTGTGCTGATAAGTTTCCTGATTCCGAAACGGTCAAAATTCTGGGCAAGGTATTTCGTAAAGTTGCTCCACTCGGGATCATCCCAGGGCAGGAGGATAGTTGTGCCGCGAAATACATCGGGGTTATAGTCGAGATACGCCGACATCTCCTTCTCGATATCATGATGCTGTGTGTAGAACTCATCGTTCTTTGCACGTTTTGCGCTTGTCAAATTCTCGTTTGCCATATATTACCTTCGTTGTCTGCACATTCCAGATGCCTGCACTTTAACATTCCTGCCCTTACAACTCAAGTTCATGCTGCCTGACTGTGACTGAGGCTGAGATGCATGACATATAGTGTTCATGGTGTTTTAACGGGAGTTGTCCCTAGTCGGAACGGCGGCTCTGGTTTTGAAGGTTGCGGTGGTCGCAAACGGACTTCTTCAAGCTTCGGCTTCAGTTCAGCAAGATCAGGTCGTTCATCGATGAATTTCTCAAGCATGGCTATGTGGCTGGAATCCGCAAATGACAGAATTGTCTTAAAAATGCTACGGGATGTCATTGCAAGAGAACCAGGAAAAATCTCTAATTGAGGCACAGTTTGCTTAAAATATGCATCGTAAAGTTGCAAGATAACTTGAATGGCATCACGATTATGCTTATTCACAAAGGCTCTGTAGAACTCGAGACATTCTCGATTCACAAGGTCTGGATCTCCTTCCAGACGCTCAATTATTGCTGCTGTGAGAAAAGACTCTTCCGGTTGGTCTTCAAGAGCCTTCCTGCACCACCACGCCCAAGCTTGTTCAAAGCGCATGTCGCACGGTTCAAGCAAGCCATTTTCTTTCGTCTGCTTCCATGTCAATTCAATGTAATAATACCATAGGCCAGATTTGCGACACTCTGGAACAACATATTGCTCCATATCCACTTGAGGTCCGAGTATGGACCTGAAAACGGCATTAGAAGGGTGAACTTCACTTGATACAATTTTTCCAACTTCGTTTGTATGAAAAATTATTTTTGGTATAGGAGCTGAATAAGGAGGATATGATCTCCAGTCGTAGCGGCGCAATGCCTCAATTTCGTCCCCTCGTTCTACGTGTTCATAGCAGATCCGTGCGGTGAGACGCTGTTGCCAGGATAAGTCTTGATCCACGGCTGCCTGCGCAAGCGATGGAATGGCGTTCGTTCCAAAATCGACAATCGTTGTTCGCACCTCAATGTATGCGTTACTCTGGGCCACCGCCGCATTCGCAAGCAAAGTAGTTAATGTGTCGTATTCAACCGCCATAGCCGAAAATGGCACCAAGCAGGTAAAAAATACAAGAAGTTTTATTTTCATTCGTTTTACTCCCATTGTTCAAGTTTGTCCCACCACGGTGTTGACAAGTCCAAATCGCGCTGAGCTGTGGTTGCGCAGTGGATTTCCCCCGCCTGACAATGCAAACCAATCCATGCGCCGGTGATTTCACATGCCCCTGGCAAAACAGTACCGACATATTCATTAAAAGCCGTGCATCCTGTATCCGGAAAACAATATATGCTTTCGGTGGACAGGAGTCCGTTTACAACGTTCGCTGTCGCAGCCATATATCCACTTCGCCCGTTGATGGTTCTAAATGAAAACAACACTGGCATGGGAATGAATTCAATGGTATAGGCTTCAATTGCCTGACGGAGTTGGTTGATTGCGACAGACATGTTCGGCCAAGCTTTTTGCATAGGGCTTGCACCAATTGGCAAATTTTCCTTCATCACATCTGAATATGCATAGATCTTGCTTCCCGCAGCGTGAGCTGTGGCGGGGCGTCCGCCATGCGCCCGTGAGACGGTGACAGTAACGCCGTTCGTCGCTGTCACATTGAGAATTTCATCTCCAACACGCAGAACGTCGCCGACAGTGAAAATTTCGCTGGAAAACACAAGCGTCTCCGAGGAAGTCGAATTCACCAGCCCAGGCTCCGGCAATGTCGACAGCTTGTATCCGCCTCCCAACGGTGCAATGACGACTTGTTGGATGGGCTGGTTTGTTCCGGCTGCGTCGAAGCCAAACCAGAGGCTCTCGCCATGTCGACCTTCCGCAATTTCTTCATGCAGAAGATCAGCAGCTTTCCAAGGGTCGGCATACAAGACTTTGTTGGGAGCCACCCACATGAGGATTTCATCCAAATGCCCCACCCACAACCAGTCTGTGTCAATGCGAACCGTTGGCTGCACTCCTTGACCTCTCCAGTACGGAAGGGGGTCTTGATAACCGGGTTTGGTAGATCCAATCAAAATCTTTCCAAATGGTGCATCGG
>JAAZFF010000047.1 GCA_012511845.1 Lentisphaerota bacterium | reverse complement strand
GTAAAGCGGAAGCGGTGAGCACACGATTGCGCCAGCCGCGCCTCGCAATGGTGCAACCCTTGCGCTGTTTGCGGTTTCACGCAGTGAAAAGACGACTGCTGCGTTGCAGGTGATGCACGGTGTAGAGTGCGGTGAGCGAACTGGACTCGTGTCCGTTCGTCTCGCCGACACGCTCATAACCGTGCGCACATCCAACGCAGTGTAGAGGCGTCCGCAACCAGCGCAATGTGGCAACGCCACACCACACCCACCTCAGCCATCCACCTTCGCTCACCTGCTCCTCAGCCACCCTGCCACACAGCCATCATGCAAGCACGTCACGCAAGCCCCCATCAACACCCGTCAGCCACGGCGGTTTGCTGAGAAACACGCCCTACCCTTCTCAGCTATCCATTCACTATCTGTGTCTATTTGTGTCCATCTGTGGTTCTTGATTCCGCCTCCCAAGCAAACTACCCATCGCTCACTAATCACTGATTTCCACGAAGCAGGATGCCCCGAAGGTATTCCGGGATTGCCTGTAAAACAATAAGGCACTTACAAACTCAAAGATGTCCCATCTGCTTTAAATAAGATAGATTCTGATCCCAGTTTTCCTGTACCTTTATCCAGATATCAACAGACACCTCTGAATCCAATACTTCAACCAAATCTTTCTCTGCGGCTTTCTGTATGGATTTCAAGTTGCGCCCTCCTGAACCAATCACTATTCCCTTGTGTGAATTACGCTTTACAAAAACGGTTGCCCGGACAATCGTTTTCCCTTTTTTATTTTCGCTTATCTCATCTACCTGAACACCAATTGAATGGGGCAATTCACTGTGCAGCGTCAGAAAGAACTTTTCTCTGATAACATCAGCAACAGCCAGTTTTCTGGGATAATCCGTCAGCATGTCCTCATCAAACAAAAGCGGACCGGATGGGAGCAGTTTAAAAATCCCGGAAACGAGTTCATCTACCCCCTCTCCCGTTCTTGCCGAACCTTTGAACCACATGAAGTTCGGAGGTCCCTTCATTGTCTTTTCTGTGATTATCTCTTTATACAAATCTAAATAATCCTGCTCCATGGAGCCACGATCAGACTTGTTCAAAAACGTTATTACCGTAACTTCTGATTCCACCAAACGGTGAAACCACCCTTCATCTTCAAGCTGTGGCCTTCTGGAACCATCTATTACCAGCAACACGACATCAGCACCTTCCGAAGCTGAGCGCGCTTTTTTATTCATCAGAGAACCCAACGCACTCCTGCTTTTATGCAATCCCGGAGTATCAATAAGTACAAGCTGCCCGCGAGAATCCGTCAATATCCCCCTGACAATATTGAGCGTAGTCTGAACTACAGGACTGACTATGCTTATTTTTTCACCAATAATTCGATTCATCAATGTTGATTTGCCGCTGTTTGTTCTGCCGACGACAGCAACTATTCCGGCATGTGGTACTATTTTTATCTCAGGCATCAGATCAGTAACCTCTGCTGGAGCATCCTGCGTCGAATATTTTTCGTTTTTCAGTTCTTTTGCCATGCAGCTGTATATACCTGTTTGTTTTTTGCCGCGAATTTTAATTCGAAGTCAGTTAATTCTTCTTCACTGCGCTTTAGAGGTTCTGCTTCAAAAAATCTTTGTTCCGAATCCATCACTTCACGCATATGATTAAAGTATTCCTCATCATCTGTAGCAACATGCAAACATCCATCACTCGTCAAAATACGATGCACAGAATTTACAAAAGGTAATTGAAAGATTCTATTTTTACTGTGGCGAGCCTTCGGCCAGGGGTCGGGAAATAAAAGATATATATTGGAAATTCTAGCGTCCGGAATGCAGTACATGAGCATTGAGTTTGCCTGTGCCCGAATAAGGCTGATGTTTTTAAGATCCAAAGTTCTTGCAGCAACGTCTGTCCTCGCCAGACGGGCGGCTTCCAGCTCAATTCCAAGGAAATGCACCTCTGGAGTGGCGTTCGCCTTTGCGACAAGGAAACGTCCCATGCCGAAACCGATTTCTAAATCAATCGGCTTAACGCATTTATCAAATAATTCAAAAAGCTCGCACCCTGAGCCGGGGCACCGTAACGCTGGTGTGTCAGAACTTCCCAGAATCTTCAGCATCTCTACATCCGGTCGCAAAATAGTGCAAAGCCCATCTCCTATTTCTCGCGAAGGCGGTAAATGTATATTTTTTTGCGCCTTTAAGTAACGCACGGCGTTTCTGTCTCTTGCCATTTATAAAAATCAAAGTCGAAATCTGAACACTGGCATCCCGTAGACTGCTATTTTTAATCCAACCACCCGGCCGAACCCACAGGATGCTAAAACAAGGCATATTCTATTAAATGTAATAGAAAATTCAAGACAAACTCAAAAAAGGTGTATGAGAGTGAGCTGTTTTGCGATCATCTGACATCTTCAAATCAGTCTGCTTCTACCGCCGGCTCTGTAACGCCCAACATGCTGCATCCGGGGCCGGATATATGGCTTCTGCCACCGGTTTGCGGCGACACCTGGATCTGTGTGCTGATTCGCTCCTTCAAGGCAGGCACATGCGAAATGACGCAGATCAGCTTCCCGTCCTGCTGCAGACCCGCAAGAGTTTCCAGTGCGGTGTCGAGGGCTTCCTCGTCCAGGGTGCCGAAGCCTTCATCCAGGAAGAGCGAATCCACCCGGACGTTTTTGCTGGCCATATGGGACAACCCCAGAGCCAGGGACAGGCTGACGATAAAGCTCTCGCCGCCGGATAGATTCTTCGTGGACCGAATCTCACCAGCTTGATAGTTGTCGACCACGTTGAGCTCCAGAGGCTGAGCATCGTCCCGGGCCAGCAAGTAGCGGTCGGTCATCTTCTGCAATTGCCGGTTGGCGTGACCAATCATCATTTCGAAGGTCAGCCCCTGGGCAAAATTGCGGTACTTCTTGCCGTCTGCGGAGCCGATCAATTCGTGCAGGTTTTCCCACCTGCGACACTCTTTTTTCTGGGCCTCGATAGCTGCCTGCTTTTCCTTTATCCGCTCTTTAGCGGCCGCATTTTCACTCAACTTGTGTTTGAGACCAGCAATGATATCCCGCAGCTCTTTCAAGGCATCCTCTTGCTCTTTGAATTGAGGCTCAAGCTCTTCCAGCGACTTGTCGGTGACATTGCGGGCCATTTCCGTGGCCAGGCGCGTTTCCCGATCCTTCTGTCTGGCCTTCAGATCCGTTTGACGCTCATCCAGATCCTTGGCCGTGGCTGGCAGCTCCGCCCGAGCTTCAGAGGCCAGTATGGCCGCCAGGAACTGTTCTTCATTTGAAAAGCCAACGGGCGCGAGCGC
>JAAZFF010000046.1 GCA_012511845.1 Lentisphaerota bacterium | reverse complement strand
TCGGCTCTCACCTTGCAGAAGGTTCCAATAGACGGGGAGAAAAAGCCCGTTTCTGGCTGCTTGCCACAAAACGGGGACTTGCCTTTATTGCAGATGTTGACAAGGGAGGCGGGGCACCGATGCCCAGTAATCGTGATTGGTATAATGGCGACTGTGTGGAGATATTCATCGATCCTGCACTCGAACGCAAGCGGCCTGCAAAGCAGATCTTTTTTGCTTACAATCGTCCTGGTATTGATCGGGCTGCATCGAGTGCGCCGGGTGTAACGATCGGTCGTGTGCGCACAGATCGAGGATATGCCCTTGAGGCACTTATTCCCTGGGATGAACTGGGGCTGAGCGGTGTGCCGGATGAAAAGTTCGGACTCGACGTCCAGGTTGATGTGGGTGATGCTGATGGTCGCCGCCTGCAGCTCACTTATGCAACAGGGACAAACGAGGCTTGGATCACAGCTGCAAACTTTCTTACTGTTACGTTGTCTCGCCCGGATTGATTAAATTTATTCACTCACGCCAAATTGATGCTGCCTTTTAAATTTCTGAGAAATCAGGTATAATGGGAGCAAATTTAACAGTATGTGAAGTTTTTAACACTAAAGGAGTTCAAAATGGCTTTTACTCTCAATATTGGTGAATCAGCACCCGATTTTACTCTCCCCTCAACAGACGGCAAGAACTGGTCCCTTAATGATTTTAAGGACTCCAGATTTCTCGTAGTATTTTTTACATGCAACCATTGTCCGTATGTAACCGGTTCCGACGAGGTGACAAGAAAAACTGCTGAAGAATTTGCGTCCAGAGGAGTGCGATTTGTGGGAATAAATTCGAACAGCAAAAATACATATCCGGAAGATTCTTTTGAAGGTATGGTTGAAAGAATGAAGGAGAACAATTTCCCATGGGTATACCTGCATGATGAGTCGCAGGATGTGGCACGAGCCTACGGTGCATTGCGCACACCGCACTTTTATGTGTTTGATGAGGAACGGAAGCTGATATATACAGGCAGGGGGAACGATTCCCCACGTGATTCTTCGCGCATGAGCGTAAATGATCTGGCTAATGCACTGGAGGATGTTGTGAACGGTCGTCCGGTGCGTGTGCCTCTCACTAATCCAATCGGTTGCAATGTGAAGTGGGATGGGATGGATGCCCACTGGATGCCGGCAGATGCCTGCGATCTTGTCTGACGACAAGTGTTGATTTGACGCTGAAAGACCCGGCAGCCACGGAGGTTTCGACTTGCCTCGGCGTAGGATCCTTGTACTTTCATATTACAGGTAATTTATGTATTATGCGGTACTCATGGAACATAACTTGTCAAATAAGAAAAAATATCGAAGAATCCCGGCAATTTTATTTGCTGTAGTGCTGTGCTTTTGGATGCTTTACCATCCGAGAAGAATGCATTCATTGTTTCTGGCAATGCCCCCGGAGGCTTCTGTTGCTTCGTATCACCGTAATATAGCGTCCGAAATAAAAAACGCTTTCCGAAATAAAACGATAGTGCCGATACTTATCAATCGGGGTATATATGAAGAGGAAAACATTGAGAGAAAGACGGCGACTATACGCTGGATTTCTTTTTGGCTGACCGGCAGTGATACTGTTGTGGCTTATGTTCCGGAGAGTATTTATTCTCCGGAGAATTCTGAGTATCTTGCTGCAGCCAGCTATGTCGGCTGGAAGAGCGAAATAATGGAAGTGTTATGGCGCATAAAAAGAATTCCAGGACTGGGGAAGCTGTCTGTAACTCCCAGCGGCACGAGATATCTTGCCTTTGAGGATTTTACGAATAAGAACGGCGAAGATCTTCTTTTGGCACTTGATGTAGTGGACGGGATGCTTCTTGCGACTCTTTCAACAAATCCCGAAACCGTACGCCAGCTCTCCGACAGGGTGCTTCGGCTGGGTCCGAACGATAATCCAGCCATTGCCTTCCAGGCACGTCATTGTTGGGAAGAGTTATCGGACTCTCCGCACACATTCTGGGCTTATGATCCGGTATTGCTGAAAATACTCTCTCCTGTAAAGGCGGAGATATCGTCACTTGCCAAACGCGATTTTGTGATAAATGTAGAAATATCAGATTTTGTGACAGATATACTCGATATGGCAAAACCTTTTAAAGCCTTTACATCTCCCATAAAACCATGTGCAGATATTCCTTCTGATGCTGCGGCGATTCTTGTGGCATCCGACGCATCGCTATTGCGTTTGCTTGGCAGGTTTTCTCCCCCTCAAGCTGATGGCGTCGGAGTGGCATACCTGAGTGGAAAGCCATACAATGGCTATATAACGATGCTTGCTTCTCCTGCTGTACATGTGGCAGCAGATCTGGAATCTTCAGCAGATTTTCCCGAATGGATAGAAGATGTGCAGGAGATGGCATCAAGGTCCGGTGTCAAGATGCGTTTTGCTCGAGGGAGGTCTGATTCAGGTTCGGAAGCTGTTTATTTTATACCTTCAGTTTTGGAAACCTTAAGGAAAGCCGGGATTTCAGAAATGGCATATGCCCTTGAAGATCAAACTCAGTTGCGCGCCGGCACACATTATGGGAGTTACGAAAAACAGAAGAAATTGTTCAGACTTTCTCCAGGTTCTCGCAGTGTGGCAGATGATGTTGCTGAGTGGCAGAGTCTGCACCCTGCCGCATTTGGTGCGCTGAGGTTGAATCTGCCAAAGGTGGCGACTGAATTCCGTCATGTTGGTGGAATAGCACAAATTCTGGCGCGTTTTGATGGAACTGAGCAGAGTACCGAAATTGCAGATTACGCAACGATTGCTGCCGAATGGTTACAGGCGCTTGTTCCTGTCGGGATTGTTGAGTGTGTTGCGGTACAGGATGACGATGATGTTCTATGTGTCAGGGTGAACACTTCTTCCGGTGGAATTTAACACGCAGTGATATTAACAAATAGACGGCGATTCATGCACGCGGGTGCGAGGTATGATAGACGCGACGCAGATGGTCTACTGAGACCCGCGTATATATTTGCGTGGTAGACAGGCTGGCGTGTCCGAGAAGCTCCTGAACAGCTCTGAGATCAGCACCGGCATTGAGCATGTGTGTGGCAAAAGAATGGCGTAGTGCATGCGGGGTAAAGTTTCCCGGTATACCGCCCTGGGTCAGGCATGTTTTCATAATTCTTTCCATGGAACGGGTAGTAAGCCTGCCTCCGCGTGTGTTTCTGAAGAGTGGTGATTCAGGGGAGGGAGTTTCTTTTTCGCTAAAAACCCGTGATGAAACAGAAAGCATGCGATTGAGTGCATTCAGTGCAGGGCGACCCAATGGGCAGAGCCGTTCCTTGCGACCCTTGCCAAGTACCCGTACAAAGCCATGGGCAAAATCAATGTCGCTGACGTGAAGTGCTGCCGCTTCGCCTACACGTGCACCGGTACTGTAAAGAAATTCCAGGATGGCACAATCTCGAAGTGCTGCATAATGCTTCATGAGATCTTCATCTTCTACCGCACTGTCATCCCCGGATGGGGTGTTGGCATTCAACAGCTGCTCAACTTCCTGCTCCGACAGTATGCCCGGAATATTTCGCTTCATTTTCGGACCGCGAAGTTCTGCGAAGGGATTTTCTATTACGAAGCCTTCCCTGATTAGATATCTGTAAAAGGTTCGCAGGGCAGACAGTTTGCGTCTTACTGTTGCAGGCTCAGCTTCTGATTGTGACAGCTCGACGAGGAAGGCTCGTGCCGTTTCCCGGGTAACTGAGATCCAATCATATGGGGGGGCGCAATTTTCACCGAAGACGAAAGAGGCGAATTGTCCCAAGTCGCGTGAATATGCCACAGATGTATGGGTGGAGTCGTTTCTCTCGTTTTCCAGGTAATTCAGAAATTTTTTTGCGACCTGGTCTTCTGCAATTATTTCGGCTGTGGTTGGTCGCGTATCCATATTTTATCGGAAAAATGAGTCAAGGAAATCGTAGGGCGACAAGCTGCTTCTTAGATTCCTCGGTGACCCGTGCAGGTCGATCAAATCCAGCAAGATATTAAGTGTTTCATCGAGAACCATATCTCTTTTGCGTGCTTCCTTTTCTTTTTCCTCTTTGGTTTTACGTTTTTTTTCTTCTTGTTTTATGATACTGTCGCCCATTTCTGTTGCTGCTGATGAAGTGTCATCGGCTATCTTTCGATTAAGTTCTTCATCTTCGCGTGCTTTTGCAAGGCGTTCTTCAAAATTAAGGGAAAACACCTTGTTCGTTGAAAATACGCCAAAGCGCTCCAAAATTTTCATATGGTTGCACCATTTTTCATTTTCCTGCCTTCGTTTTTCACTTCTCTCCCGCAGGGTTGGAATAACATCTTCCAGGGGGTCTACAACGCGGTATCTGGCTGGACCTGTACGACTCCATGGTATGGGGTTGTCGAGCTTTCCTTCTCCGAGGTCGCTGAAATAATCGAATGCTGATGGTAAAACAATATCAGATTCGACGCCCCGGATTTGTGTGGAGCTGCCGTTTATTCGATAGAACGAGGCTGTTGTGGTTTTTAGGGAACCCAGTTTGCCATCAGCGAGCGGGATGAGAGTCTGCACTGTACCCTTTCCATGAGTTGAGGAATCGCCGACTATTACAGCCCTGCCGTAATCCTGAAGTGCTCCTGCCACAATTTCCGAAGCTGAAGCACTCAATTTGTTAACCATGACGACTAGCGGCTTGTCGAAAGCGATTGCGGGGTCGTTATCGGGCAGGGGTATTGTACGGCGCGCTTCCTTTACCTGAACAACGGGGCCTGTTCTTATAAACAGACCGGTCAGATATACTGCTTCCGGCAGTGAGCCTCCGCCGTTGTTGCGAAGATCCAGTATAAGACCTTCAACCTCTTCTGAGTTCAGTTCAGCAATGAGGCTGGCAACATCTATCGTAGCACTTCGGGGGGTTACATCAGGTTTTTTATCTATATTCATGCTTGAGTAGAAGGTCGGGAGCTTGATATAGCCAAGTTTACGTTCTACTCCGTTTTCGTCTGAAATCTTTTCTATTCGCGATGACGCAGCCTGTTCTTCCAGCTTTATTTCATCGCGTACCAGTATAACAACCTTCAGTCCATTGGGATCATTTGCCGGTATTACCTGCAACCTTACAGTGCTTCCTTTTGGTCCTCTTATCAATCGTACAGCTTTGTATAGCGGCCAGTGGCGTATATCAACAAATTCTTCATCCCCCTGCGCAACGCCTATTATTTTATCTCCAGGCACAAGTTTCGTATCAGACTGATCACGTTCGGCAGGGCTTCCCGGGATTATTTCCATTATTTTTGCTGCTCCGTCTTCTGACTGAAGCTGTGCTCCGATTCCCTGGAGTGAGAGCTGCATATCTATACCGAAATCTTCAAGTGTAACGGGTGAGAGGTAATTGGAGTGAGGATCGTACGCCGTTGTCATGGCGTTGAAGTATCTGCCCAAGTAGAATTCCTGGTCACTGTCTTTCAGTATATTCTCGAACCTCACATAGTTGTCGAGGGTTTCCTTTGCAGCATCCGAGACTGTTTTTTCAGGGGTTTTAATGCTGTTTTCGACGAATGTATATTGTTGTATAAGTGTTGTGAGTCTGTTTGTTGCAGAATTCTCCTCACTGGGAGATGTTTCATTCTCTCCTGCTGCTGCAGTTGTCACAGCTTCTATTTTTGAAATTTTGTTTGTAGTTGAAAACATCAGGTTTTTCTGCAATTCCAATCGCTCAGCTGTATTTGTTGGAGTGTGGTCCAAAGCAGCAATTGCAGTGTCGAAAATGGCGAGTTCATTTGTGAGTTCTATCTCTGCCAATTTGTTTGTGTTCGTATCGCTTTCAACAATGGAACGCAGTTCTCTCGCTATATCAATGCGGATTTCGGCAAGGTGTTTTGTGTTTTTTTCGTTTGAAATTTCGCTATTGACCCTATAAGCCAAAATTGAATTGGCAATTCTTTTAATCCAAATGGAATCGAGTTCTTCTTTATCTGCAGGCCATGGCATGTTCTTTCGTTTCCAGACGTATTCGTCGGAGGTTGTGAAGTCGAAATTGTTCGTAACGTTTGCCCTGATAAACTCAACTCTGTCACTCACACGCTCACGGAATCTTTCAAACACAAGTTTCGCAAATGAAAGATCTTTATTTTGCATCAATTTATGGAAAGAATTTTCGTAATGTTTAAATTCATCGATATCAGACCGGATAAAGTAAACACGATCAAAATCAAGCGAGTCGAGATAGTTTGTCCATGCAACCATGGACATTTTCTCATCGAATTTTTTATGTGTTATATGTATTTCCGGCATCATTTCCGGAAGAAGCTTTGATACCGCCATGGCTCTTCGCTCTTCGGCATCCGGGGGCGGTTCCTCGTTGTCGTATTCTGATATAAAAGCGGCTAATTCGGACTCTGACGCCGAGTTTTGAGCCAATGTAATATTGTCTCCATAAACAGCGGTGATTTTTTTAGCTACGACAGCCTTCTCTATCAGTATGGAAAGAGCTGTGATCGTGAGCAAAAGCGCTATGTACGGTCTGATTTTTTTGAAGTTCAGGCTCATTTTATTTATTTTCCATTTGCCGTTTTTCCGCGTGGCTTTCGTGTTTTTCTGGTTTGAACCTTAATATCGTGAGTGGCGATTGTTTTGTCGGCTCCCGGGATTTGCTCCTTGTAGTTGAGGAACATTCTTTCCAGAACTCTCATTTGCGCTTCTGAGAGGCGCTGCTTGACAGCAAATTGTGTGGCAACTGAATTATAGAAGTCGGCATCATCGAAAACTCGTTTGCCTTTTTTTGTTGGTTCTTCCCATGCTGTCACGTGCCCGAGTCCGCCGAGTAGTGCTTCAGCTTTAGCAGTGTCTACTGGTGGGGGAGGCTCGGCTGATATTTCAAGTTCTTTGCATAATTCATCAGAAAATCCCTCAATATTGGCGGAGCATTCAAGAAACATTCGCTCCAGAAAGTGTCGTTGTTTATCAGATAGACGTTTGCCGTGGTTGATTTGTTCACGCAGAGATGAATAAAACTTTTCTGATCCCTTGGGCGGACCGGCTTTATCCATGAGTTCGAATATTCTGACTGTACTCTTGCGCGGTGGCTGGAGGCTTTCGTCTTCCAATACATCAGATCTGCCTATAGACTTCAGGAAGTCTTCGAAATTTAAAATTTGATTCCGATAACGAGCCATTATGGAGAGCAGGGCATTGAGTTGATTTTGAGAGACAGCTCTCCTCTCGTTGCTTTCAGCATTTTCCTTCACGTCTGCTGTAGAATCATCACTGCCTTCAGTTGCTGCAGGCTCAGCTGTTTTCTTTTTTTTCTTGCGTGAAGCCGCTCTGGCAGTTTCTTTGCCGTGAAAGGTTGCATCTATATCTTTTACAAAATTTTCATCACTAAAGACGCGCCTGCCGCTTTTTACAGGAGGGATCCATTCTTTGACTTCCTTAAACTTTTCAAGCGTGGCAGCAACGATTTCCGGATCTGCCTCGGGCGGTTTTGCATTTTCGAGCCATGTCTTGAGGTTCGAGTAGAAGGAAACCAGCATTCCCTGCCAGTCGAGTGTCTTATCGGGATCTTCCACTTCATCGAGTTCGTTTTCCATCCGGGCAGTAAATTCAACATTGAAGAGGTCGTTATATTTTTCAACGAGAAATTCATTAACTTTTTTGCCCAGATCGGTAGGAATAAGATTTCGCTTGCTTCTGTTTACGTATTTTCTTGTCAGGAGTGTGGTAATAATTGACGCATACGTTGAGGGTCTGCCTATGCCGTTAGCCTCAAGTGCCTTGACAAGTGATGCCTCGTTGTAGTGTGGTGGAGGCTTTGTTTCTTTACGTTCGGAAGTTATGGAAAGCCGATCAAGGAGTTCTCCCTTTTCGAGGGGTGGCAGGGAGTCCTGCGTGTCATCATCATCATCTTTTTCTGCCTTATCCTTTGATGGCTTTGCTATGTCTGAAACTTTGGTAAAGCCGGGAAAAACAATTTTGCTTGAGGATGCCGACAGTTTTAATTCGTGTATATCTGTTTCTTTTCTTGCCTCCTCAGAGGTCACAGCTGAGATTCTGACGGTTGTTACGTCAGAAACAGAGTCTGTCATCTGGCTGGCAATAAAACGCCGCCATATAAGATCATAAAGCTTCAGCGCCTGAGGTTTTAATTTGTTCGCCAAGCTCTCCGGAGTACGTGCAGGATCAGTCGGTCTGATTGCTTCGTGTGCCCCCTGGGCTGCTTTTCTGTTTTTGAATGCTCGCGGTGTTTTCTGGGAATATTCTTCACCGAACTTTTCAACTATAAATTTTCTGGCAGCATCTATGGCTTCCTGTGAAATGTTGAAGGAGTCTGTCCTCATGTATGTGATCAGACCTACAGAACCATCGCCTCCCAGATCTACACCTTCATAAAGATTTTGCGCAAGGGACATTGTAACGCTCGGCGCATATCCCAGAGCGTTAGAGGCTGACTGTTGCAGTGTACTTGTTATGAATGGTGCGTATGGACGGCGTTTCTTTTGCGTAACTGCTACTTCTTCAACAGAAAACTCTCCATTGTCCAGAGCTTTTTCTACGCGTAAAGCCAATTCTTCATTCAAAACATCTGCCTTTTCCTCATCGATATTACGCAGTTTTACTGTGAAAGGAGTTTTAGGATCTATCCGTTTTGCCAGTTGGGCTCCGAAGATCCAGTAGGGAGTTGATGTAAAAGCTTCTATTTCGGCTTCTCTTTCACACAAAAGCCGCAATCCTACAGATTGTACACGTCCCGCACTCAGACACCTCCCCACCTGACGCCAAAGCGAAGCACTTACCTTGTAGCCGACCAGTCGATCCAGAATCCGCCTTGCCTGCTGTGCATCTATAAGGTTCTGATCAAGTTCTCTGGGATTTTCAAAAGCGCGACGTACTGCCGCCGGGGTGATTTCGTTATATTGTATCCGGTGAAACTTCTTCTCCGGGCTTTTCCCTTTGGCATCCTTTAAAATCTCGCGCAGGTGCCAGGCGATAGCTTCTCCTTCACGATCCGGGTCAGATGCCAGGAAAATCTCGGAACATCCTTTTGCGCTTTTTTTAAGTTCTGCGACATTATGTTTTTTATCATTCGCGACAACATAAAGAGGTTCAAAAAGTGTGTCATTATCCGAGATTTTAATTCCCAGTGAGTGTTCGGGCAAATCGCGAACATGACCAACCGACGCTTTGACAACATATTCGCTGCCAACAATTCTACCTATTGTTCTTGCCTTTGCAGGCGATTCTACGATTACAAGTTTCTTCATAATTTAAATTTAAAAGTATTACATTATAGCAGATTTTTTCTCAGCCGTACCATATTGCCCTGTATTCTTTCGATTTGGCATTTCATTTCCAGGCTTATGAGGCGCGGACTTACCAGGGCTGCAGAAACTCCGGTAATATTAACTATTGAATCCGGTGACATTTCTCCCTCGGAAAGAGCTTCCAGAATTTTTTGTTCTATCTCATCGAGTTCTACCACGCGTTTTTCAGGTTGCTGCGTTTTTCCAGAAGGCTTTGATACAAGATTTTGCAGTGCGTTTGGATACGTTTTTATCTCATCGAGAACTTCTTCCGGTGTTTCAATAAGTCGAGCTCCCGATTTTATCAGTTTGTGGCAACCTTGGGCTCCCGGACTGTCGATGCGTCCCGGTATAGCCATAACATGGCGTCCTTGTTCGAGGGCATGATCAACAGTTATCAATGTGCCGCTTGTTGTGCCTGCCTCTATCACAAGGATTCCCGTTGACAGCCCTGATATTATGCGGTTTCGCATTGGAAATGTTTGCCTGTCAGCCGAGCGCCCAAACGGATACTCTGTAATAACAGCTCCTCCACTCTTTGCTATCTGACGTGCAAGTCCTTTGTTTTCAGAAGGATAAAGCCTGTCGAGACCGCTGCCGATCACTGCCACTGTGCGTCCTTCGGCAAGAAGCACTCCCCGGTGCGCTTCCGTATCTACCCCACGAGCCAGGCCCGATACAATTGAGAACCCCGCCTGAGCGAGTCTGTAAGCAAAGGTCTTGGCGTTTGCAAGTCCATAAGTACTTGGCGAACGAGTACCTATTATACCAAGGGAGTCGAGGGAAAGCACGGAAGGATTTCCTGCTATATAAAGTGCTAGCGGGGGGTAATGGATTTGTCGGAGAAGTTCCGGATACTCGTCATCGACGGGGGTCAGGAACTGGACATTCTGATTTTCGGCATTGGATATTTCAGCCTGCCAGTCTACTGTCGCAAATGCTGTAGCCAGTTCGTCTGCCATAGTGTTGCTTATTCCTTTAACAGATGCGAGGCGAGCAGCACCGGCGGAGAAAAATTTAACGGCTGAGCCGAATCTTTCCACTCCGCTTTTTACTGTTGCAGCCCCCACTGATTGAACCATGTTCAGGGCAATATATGCCTCTCTCTCTGTCATCCAACAACCTTTTGTAATGTTTATTCACGCATGAGTTGAGTACAAACGAATACCACATAGACATGTTAAAGCACAAGAAAAATTATTTTTTGACCGTACCCGTACGCGAGTATTAAAGTGGAACTCGACCATGAGAAACAGGATGTTTTCTTCTTTGAAGTCGTGTACAAGTACGTGAACGTGAACGAGTACGATTATGCCATCACGCATCAGTCACACAGCAGGCGGGCACAGCCAGGAATGTCCGTGCTACAGTCTCTGGCGTATAAGTACTGCCCACTGGTCCGGCTCTGCCTGTCTTGGTAGAAAAACAACATCAGCGTCATGCTGTTGTTTTAGATTGACGCCTGATGTTGCTAAAAAATGGTGCACCCGAAAGGAGTTGAACCTTCACGCCATAATGGCACAAGTACCTGAAACTTGCGTGTCTGCCGATTCCACCACGGGTGCATATCGGTTGATGTAATGCATGGATATTCGCACAAGACATTGAAAATGTCAATCTCCAATTTCAAAAATTCGTAGTCGGACTTCTCAATCGTGGTTACATAGCGTACGTGTCTACGCAACGGGTATCGTCGCATCCGCTCTTATGCCAATACTTTGATTGCAATATCTGTTCTGCCGAGTGGGGCTGAGACCTGGAAGTTTTTAAAGCCCGCAGATTCTATTTCAGACCTGGTTGTGCGCGCTATTTCGATACCTGTGGATATGGCAGTTTCCCTGTCTTTGCATTGTTCCATTCGTCTGACAACTTTTTCAGGAACGTGCACACCGGGAACATACCTGTTCATGAAATCGGCGTTTTTTGCAGATAAAAGAGGGTATATCCCTATTACGACAGGTATCATGGGGCTGTATTCAGCCAGCAGGTCAAGGAAACGCAATAACACTTCAGTGTCAAAAACCGGCTGTGTTATGGCAAACTCTGCACCGGCTTCAACTTTGGCGCGGAATCGCTGTGCTTCCCTGTTGAAATCTACCGTTACGGGGTTAAGGCCCACTCCGACAGTTATCGGGATCTGTGCACCCAGCGATTGACCTGCCGCATCAAGACCCCTGTTGAGATTTGTTGCAAGCTGTGTCGCGCCTACAGCATCGATATCAAACACACCGGCAGCATCAGGATAATTACCAAGTTTGGGAGGATCCCCCGTTATGAACAGCCAGGTTTTCAAACCCAGGGAGAAACCACCTATGATATCTGACTGCATGCCGATTAGATTGCGGTCTCTGCAGCAGCAGTGGGGGACAGGTTCAATTTCAAGATTAGAGCGAAGCATCGTTGCCGCAGTGGCAATAACGCTCATGCGTGCGCTTGCACGCGGACCGTCGGGGAGGTTTATGGCATCGATCCCGGCTCTTTCGCACATACGGCATTTTTCTATGAACGCCTCTATGCCGTCGTGATTGCGCGGAGGTATAATCTCAACTGAAGTTACAGGTTTTCCCGATGCGATTTTCTTCCCAAAAGGTGATTTTTCTGAAAGCGGCAAGGCTTCAGGGGGCTGTATCGTGTCTGCAGCAGAGCCGGAATCTGCGATTTCTATATGCTGCTTTACTCCTGACATTACGTGCACGGCTCTTGAAGCCATACGTATATGAGCCGGAGTAGTGCCGCAGCAACCGCCTATCCCATTGGCACCTATTTCAATGTATTTCTTTGCAAACTCTGTAAAGTATTCCGGACTGTTAAGGTACAGCGTCCTGCCACCGATTTCGTGTGGTCTTCCAGCATTCGGCATTATTACGAGTGGTTTTTTAGCAAGTGTTCGTATTTTACGTGCTATATCGAACATCTCTGCCGGGCCGAAGTAACAGTTGAGTCCGATTACATCAATATCGGAACAATCATCCATTTTTTTCACGATTTCATCGACAGGGGAAGTTTCGAAAACAACGGGAGATATTGATGCGAGTACGGGCAGGGAATATTGTTTTGAGATTTTTGCAGCAACAAGTAATTCGTCAAAATCAGTGAAGGTTTCGAGGAATATCAGATCGACACCGGCTTTTGCCAGGGCAGATATCTGTTCATTGAAGGCATCCCTGACTTCATTCAGAATGGCAGATGAAAATTCTGTTTGCACGGTGGAGTCTGAAATGCAGGGACCACATGAAGCGGCAACCAAAACATCGTTTCCCGCTTCTTTTCTGGCGATTTCAACAGCCCGAAAATTGATTTCTCCGGTTTTTTCTGCCAGCCCGAATTCAGCAAGTTTTATTCTATTGGCGCCGAATGTGTTTGTTTCAATAACATCGGCACCGGCAGCAACGTAATCG
>JAAZFF010000420.1 GCA_012511845.1 Lentisphaerota bacterium | reverse complement strand
GTGTTACAAAGTGAGATACATCTGCTATGTGTACACCAAGAACGCGTCTGCCCTCATCGTCTGTTTCAAGAGACATTGCATCATCAAAATCTTTTGCCGTGGCAGGGTCGATCGTTATAATCAGCTTATCCCTCAAGTCCTCGCGTTTGTCATCCATTTTCATCCTGGAGGAGACAACCTCTGCTTCGCGCATTACTACCGGCGGAAAATCTCCCGGCAGATCGTACATTCTTATAATCGACTCTGTATCAAGCGAGGGATTGTCTGCAGGACCTATGACTGCAACAATTTCAGCTGCCGGGTTACCGACAAAATTATTCCAGGAGGCAAAGCGTACTACCACACGATCATTTTCCTTTGCCCCTCCGGCATCCGGAATATGAAATGAATGTTTATGGTTCGGGAGCAACGGCACAGCCAGATAATGCGAACCGTTCCTGCGCAAAGTACAGACAATGTCTTTCGAGCTCCGCTCAATAATCTCAATTATTTTACCGGCAGGACGTGTTTCACCCCTTCGGGGCGGTATCATGCGGAGCACAACCCGATCACCGTTGAGAGCCTGCCCGACGAATTCTTCGGGCACTACAATGTCATCCCCACCTTCATCGGGGGTTACAAACCCTGTACCGCTTCTGGCAATGGAAATAACGCCAGCAAT
Source organism: Lentisphaerota bacterium (assembly GCA_012511845.1). GTDB lineage: Bacteria > Verrucomicrobiota > Kiritimatiellia > RFP12 > UBA3636 > JAAZFF01. Next base: position 4,698 of record JAAZFF010000420.1, on the reverse strand, counting down.
CATTTCATCTGATACGCCTGCTCCGCCTTGCGATTTTTCATGTTTTCTGCGCCTTCTGCCGCTACCCTTAAATTTTACTTGCCCCTTCAAAATTTTTCCTTGTTAAATTATTTAAATTATGGTGATTAACCATTACAAAATCGAAGAGACTTCATTACAGATATTCATGAGCCATTCTGTAAGACATCTTCTTGTTCTGTTGTCCATATTTTTTACAGCATTTATAACGCTGCCTTCCGTTTCTCTGCCTGCGGCTTCTTCAATCAGTGTCAAAATATCTTTATCCGGGGAAGTATCTTTTTGTTCAGCAGCAGCAATCCCTGACTTTATCTCATGCCAAAGTGAAACGAGTTTTCTTTGAGAGTCAAAAGATGTTCCTGTTGCATTTTCTCCTGCAAACTTGAGTGACAACTTGACTTTCTCGATCAGTTGCTCCAAACGCTTGACGCGTTCATCCCAGACTTCCTCAAGGCGTGCCAGGGCACCATCATAACAGGCACGACCACATTTGCTCCTCTGCATAATCCCGGATCTGAAATACTTATACCAGGCTTGTAAAGCTGCAATATTGCCAAGATAAACAAGACACTTTTGAGCTATTTTTACAGTATCATTTCTAAATATGCGAGGTTCATATTCGCATGAGTGCAATTCGGCAGCAGGTCCTGCAATAACTAATGTATTTTCATCAACTATATCGTGGCGGAGTATTGACCCTGCCGCAACTGTAGTCCCGAACTCAACATGCCGGGGTCCCACCATCCCGCCCTGCCCTCCAAGGAATATCGGCCTCTGATCGAGCATGACACCCCTTGGCACGTCTCCCAGCAGTGAAGCAGTTGCTTTATCCTGGTGAGGTGTAAAATTAAAATGGACGTATGAGGAGCCGACTTCCGAATGGTTTTGTGAATCAGTACCTCCTGCCATTAAAACATCGCAAAAGTTGATCAGGCTTCCAGCAGTAACATACGGCATCAGAATTGTCTGCTTGAGTCCAACAGTATGAGCCACATTGGCGAATTCCTCAATGAGGGTGCCGAAGCGGGAGTGGAATCCATCCCCGGCTGACGACCCGTCGAGCATAGTTGTGTTTTCCAGAAAACCGCCGGCGATTCGCACATTGTACCCCAACTGGGAGTTTTTTATTGTAACAGGGGATTCTTCACCTATAGTGCTGCCGGCACCGATATATGTATGCCTTCCGATAATCCTGCACCCGGGGTAAATGATCGCACCTGCCTCAATACGGGTTAAATCTACATCTTTTCCTATAAAAACCGTATCGGAAGCGTAAATTACGACACCCTTTTCAGCAAGAGTTTTTTTCATTGCTGCTCGGGATCTTCCAGGGTGTCCTGTTTTATTCTGCGCAACTTCCCGCGGTTCAGTATTTTCTGTGTAGCTGAAAGTTTGTCAACAAGCAACACGCCGCCAAGGTGATCAACTTCATGCATTACAGCACGCGCAAGAAAGCCATGTACCCGTACTTTATAATGTTTTCCGTCGAGCCCCATGTATGAGACTGTACATGAATGCGGGCGATTTACATCCACAAACAAGTTGGGAAAGCTCAGGCACCCTTCTTTTGAACGCTCTACCAGGTTGGGCTCGGAAACTTCGGGATTCAGCAACACCATGGGCATCTTTATAAATGCGTTGAGAGGAGCATCAATCCCCTGTGCATCTTCCGGTACATCGATAACGCAAATCGCTTCAGTCCTGCCGACTTGCTGAGCTGCCAGCCCAAGTCCATTGGCTCGATGCATTGTCTTCAGCATTGATTCAGCAAGGGACTCTATTTCCGGTGTAACCTTTGAGATCTTCACCGCACGTTTACGTAGGATCGGATTCCCAAATGTCATTATTTTGTCGTTCATCAGCGCTTCCTTTTGCTTTGTTTTTTATAGGCAGATTCTACCTTAATCTCTTTTGTATTGCAAGAATCCTGCAACTCCAGAAGTTCATCACGAAGAACTGCAGCACGTTCAAACTCAAGTGCATTTGCCGCCTCCATCATTTCCCGTTTGACTTCCTCAATCACCATCGCCAAATCGTATTCCATACCTATTTCAGCGACAGCATCCCTTGCAATTTCACCGGTGACGCTGCGCACAGCATCACCCTCACTCAGGGTTCTCCGCACGCTTTTCGGCGTTATGCCGTGCTTCTTGTTGAATTCTATTTGACGCTCCCGCCGTGATTCAGTTTTTCCGATCATGGTGCGCATTGATTCTGTGACGACATCTGCATACAGTATTACGCGCCCGCTTTCGTGCCTGGCTGTTCTGCCCGCAGTTTGTATCAGCGATGTAGCACTTCGCAGAAACCCCTCCTTGTCGGCATCAAGAACTGAAACGAGAGCCACTTCCGGCAAATCCAATCCTTCCCTGAGAAGGTTAATGCCGATAAGCGCATCGAACTCCCCTTTTCTCAAGCGCGACAGTATTTCAATACGCTCAAGGGCAACAACATCAGAATGCAAATATTCGACACGCAAGCCTGCATCACGAAGATACTGCGACAAATCCTCAGCTGTACGCTTTGTAAGTGTTGTAACAAGCACACGGTTCCCTTCTCCGGCGCAGATTCTTACCTCCTCCATCAAATCATCGATCTGCCCTTTCAACGGGCGCACCTCCACAGGCGGATCGAGCAGACCCGTTGGTCTGATCAACTGCAGCACTGTCTGATCTGAAACAGACAACTCATATGGTGCCGGAGTTGCTGACACATACATCATCTGTTCTATTTTGGAATTGAACTCCTCGAAGTTCAAAGGCCGGTTGTCTTTTGCTGAAGGCAGACGAAACCCATGTTCGACGAGCACTGTTTTGCGAGCCTGGTCACCATTATACATCCCTCTTATTTGCGGAAGCGTAACGTGTGATTCATCTATTATTGTTAGAAACGGCTCCTTGAAATAATCGATAAGGCATTCACCAGGTGTTCCCGGAGCACGCCCTGCAAGGTGGCGAGAGTAGTTCTCAATACCGGTGCAAAACCCTATTTCCCTGAACATTTCCATATCATACATAGTACGCTGCTGCAGCCTTTGTGCTTCGAGAAGCTTACCGTTAGACTCGAACCATGCTACCCGATCGCGCAATTCTTCCATAATTCCATCAATTGCATCGAGCAGTTTATCATGAGGCATCACGAAGTGCTTGGCAGGCGAAACAATAGTTTTCTCCATTCTTCGCTGCGTACGGCCGCTGACAGGATCAAACTCGGAGAGACCTTCAATGAAATCTCCGAACATCTCAATACGTATACCGACACTGTTGTTGTATGAAGGGAATATATCGACCGTATCACCGCGCACCCTGAAAACTCCCGGTTCCTGCTCAAAATCATTTCGTGTGTACTGTATATCTACCAATTTTGCAAGAATGGAATCCTGATCTATTTCCTGATTTTTTTCGATTACAAGAGGCATTCCCATATAGTCATCTGATGAGCCCAGTCCATAAATACATGAAACGGAAGCAACAACTATAACATCACTTCGGCACAGCAGGGAGTTCGTAGCAGAAAGTCTGAAACGCTCTATTTCATCATTTACAGATGAATCTTTGGCAATATAAGTATCTGTTTGGAGTATATAAGCCTCGGGCTGGTAGTAATCGTAATAGCTCACAAAGTATTCAACAGCATTTTCCGGAAAAAACGCCTTGAGCTCTCCGAACAGTTGAGCTGCAAGAGTTTTATTATGAGATATAACGAGCGTGGGCTTGTCAATACTTTTTATGACATTCGCCATTGTGAAGGTTTTACCTGAACCGGTTACGCCTTCAAGTACCTGAGATTTCAGACCGCTGTTAAAGCCTTCTACAAGCTCTGCTATTGCCTCGGGCTGATCGCCCGCAGGTTTGTATTCTGAAATTAATTTAAATTTGCTCAATGCTTTTCAAATATCCATAAATTGGAACGTACTTCCAACTGCATAATTTTCAGTAAGTGTCGCCGCTACCGTCCACCATTGGCACAAACCTTACAGGAATAATATTTTTACGCACCATTTCCCCGTCTTTTTTTACAAGCAAAACCAACTCCTGAGCTCCATTTTCATCTACAGGTATAACTATTTTTCCTCCTTCAACCAGCTGCTCCACAAGTGGTTTCGGCACATGTGTCGGAGAGCAGGTAACAATAACAGCATCAAATGGAGCATGTTCGCTCCAGCCCTGGTATCCATCTCCTGTTTTCACGAAAACATTATCATATAAATCTGCCAAAATGCTTTTTGCCCGCTTTCCTAAAACCTCTACTATTTCAACGGAGTAAACACTTTTGCACAACTCTGCCAAAATTGCTGCCTGGTAGCCTGATCCGGTTCCAATCTCTAACACTTTCATGTTCTCATCGGGTTCAATCACCAGCGTCATCAGCGCTACTATATACGGCTGAGATATTGTCTGCCCTTCACCGATCGGCAGAGGGTGGTCTCCATATGCCAAATGCTGCAAGTGTTCAGGCACAAACAGATGTCGCTCCACCTTGCGCATTGCTGCCAGAACATTTGAATTTGTTATGCCTCTCGCCTCAATTTGCTGTGCTACCATCATTTCATGCATCATACCATATCCCTCACTTTCATTATCAAGATTATCACCTGCACTGCAACCGGCAATAAAAAACAATGCCAGAATTGCTGCAGACAACACAAATACATTACTTATACCTCTGCAATTTTTTAAT
>JAAZFF010000419.1 GCA_012511845.1 Lentisphaerota bacterium | reverse complement strand
GCCCTGTATCACACGATGGGGCAGTTACCTGAACCAAAATTTACCCACAAATTCTGCTGAAGAGGCATAAATATTAAACCTGTTGCAGCGAACTGCTTTTTCATTATTCAATTGCAGCTTTTCGTGTTTGAGCCGCCCTGATTCGTTTCATGTCGAATTTCTTTCGACGATCAAAGGTGTATATTCCGTTCTGTTCCTGGAACACATCAGTGAGCTGTGTGTAGCAGTAGCCGAACATGCGTGGATTTTCGAGCAATACTCCACAGAGACCTTCAAAACGGGCATAAAACTCCTCAAGCGTTTTCGGTCTGATACCGTATCCCCAGGAATCTTCATCTTTTTTCGCCTCAGGACTCCACCAGATACCTCCGAATTCGCTGCAGAAATATGGTTGTCCGCCATAAGGTATATTCCAGATGTTCCCTTCTCCGTAAGAGTTTATAAATGGTTTGCCCTCTGCCAATCCAGCATGATCTGCGCGGAACTTTTCAACGTTCTGTTCATAGTGGTGCGAATCATAAATATCAGCACCAGTAACTCGATGCGAGTAGCCCGATGCGTCGATTACCGGGCGTGTGCGATCACATGCTTTTGTGGCATAGTAGAGACCATGCGTCAAATCGTCCATCGCCTCCGGGGCATCTCCGATATTATGGGCTGTCTCATTAAGCGGACACCAGCCTATAATTGAAGGATGGCTGTAATCACGAATCAGCGCTTCCTGCCATTGTGCCATCAGTGATGCCATCGGCTGGTGTTCAACAGGATTTGAAAACTCATGACGATGCCTCACACCCCAGTCAGCAAACTCTGCCCATACAGGATACCCCAAACGATCGGCATGGTAGAGAAAACGCTCTTCAAACACCTTCTCATGCAGTCGGGCTGAGTTGAAACCGGCGTCAAGCGCCAGTTTTATATCTTTCACAAGTGCTGCATCTGTTGGTGCCGTCATCAAACCATCCGGATAATATCCCTGATCCAGCACCTGTCTCTGAAATACGGAAACACCGTTTATCTTGACGGCAAAACCGTCTATTACAATGGATCTCATTCCGGCGTAACTTGTCAGGCTATCAACGAGATTCCCCTCGCTGTCGCGCAATTCAAAGATAATATCATAAAGATTCGGCTTTCCCGGTCCCCAGAGTTTCAGGCGCTTCTCAGGAATCGGCAAATCGAGCATAGCTGAGAAATCAGAGTCAGCCGCCACCTCAGTGCGTACAATTTCACCTTTAGAATCTTTCAGTATGGCAGTCACCCGCTTGCCGGCTGTCGGACCGCTTAACGGTATTTCCACATGGAAACGAAGATTGCCCAGCTCCGGCGTAATGCGCGGTCGCTCCATTGCAGTTTCCGGCAGCGGCTCCAGCCAGACAGTCTGCCATATACCCGTTGTACGTGTATAGTGACATCCGGCATTTCCATACGAGTTTGACTGTTTTCCACTGGCTTTAGCAATGCGGTTATCGTCACGTGCACGGACAACAATCTGAGCCTTTCCACCGGGCTTTACAAGATGACCTATTTCAGCAAAAAACGGTGTGAATCCACCGCGATGTCTTGCAACCTCCGAACCGTTGACCCATACAGTCGTCTCATAATCGCACGCCTGAAAGTGCAGTCGAAGTCGTGGATACTTCTTCCACGCTGCCGGTATTTTAACTTCGCGACGGTACCACACCGCAGGCATAAAATCCACATATTCAACACCTGAAAGTTTTGACTCGGGGCAGAAAGGAACAAGGATCTCACCCGAAAGCTTTTTATCCTTGAGACCGCGGTGAATACCGCTGTCACCGGCATCTATTTCAAACTGCCAGGCCCCATTGAGATTCAGCCAATTCTCACGTACGAATTGCGGACGGGGATATTCCGGGCGGGGTATGCTGTTTTGGGTCATTTATGTTTTTCCTTATTTTTGATATCACTAGCATCCCATAGGCTTGATTTTAATTCAGCCACCTAGCTGGAACCCACGGCATGCTGGTACCTCGTGATTATATCAGATGAACCTTAAGTATGTCAACCACCTGAAAAATAAAGTTGGCCT
>JAAZFF010000045.1 GCA_012511845.1 Lentisphaerota bacterium | reverse complement strand
GTCTGAAGCTGTGGATGATAGTGAAAAACTGGTTTTCTCAAAAGATGTTATTGATATTTTAATGGCATATAAATGGCCGGGGAATGTTCGTGAACTGGAAAATGCCATAAAACATGCAGTAACTTTTGCCCAGAGCGAAGTAATCGAGCCGGTAGATTTACCCCCGAAAATAGCAACGCGGGCACGCGAAGCAATGGCAGAGCGCTCTACAGATACATCAACAACGCAGCATGCCGATACTTCGCACTCTCTAAGAGGTTATTTGAAAAAGAAAGAAAAGGAGTACCTCGATAAAATCCTGACCGACCATGACGGAGACAAGGAAAAAACTGCAAAAACATTGCAGGTGAGTCTCGCCACACTGTATCGGAAACTGTCTGATGATTCAGATTCGAAAGAAGTCAATGACTCAACAGAAACTCCCTCGGAAAGCGGGAGCGATGAGAAGGAATGAAACTGAAGCGGTTTATTCAGTTTCTACCGGTTGCCGTGATAATCATCTAAAACGATGTTATGAAAAAAGCTGTTTCGAAATCAAATGAATTGCCTGTTATTGAGCCGACTGAGAGTAATTCGGCAATTAAGGCATTGTCGCCTGCAGACTTTGCTCACGATATCAACAATCTGTTATTAATAATCCAGAATACGGTTTCAACAGCCTGGCGCAGAAGGATAACATCAAAAACAGAACGTGAAGCACTCGATACAATATCGCTCGCTGTCAAAAAGGCGTCTGTGCTTGCAAATGATATGATGGACGGCACCACGGTATGCAGGATTTTCTCCGGCATCCCGGTAGCGCCAGACGATGTGATAGAGTACCTGAAACCTTTGATATACGGGTTGGTTTCAGATAAAACTAAACTGACTTTTAAAGTTGCCGATAAGCTCCGCAATATCAAAATTGATCTAGATCATTTTTCTGAAGTCATGATCAATATTGTGAAGAATGCTGATGAGGCCATTGGCAAAAAAGAAAATGGTATTATAGAGATTTCTGTTTTCAACGAAAAAATAGAAGTAAATAAACAAGCAAAATTTGCCGCTCGGGGCTGTAATCCAAAACCCGGTGAGGGAGTGGTTTTTTCTGTCAAGGACAATGGACGCGGAGTATCCGGCCAAGTCTTGGAAAACTTGTTAAAAACGAGTTTTACTACAAAAATAGATGGGCATGGTGTAGGGCGCTCGAATATACGCAGCCGTGTTGACCTTGCAGGCGGCGGCATTCATTTGGATTCCGTTGAAGGTGAAAGCTTTACTATACAGATATGGCTTCCGGCAACAAAAGAGGCACCAACTCCGATTCTGGACAGTAAAAAAAGTTCGGACAAGTACTTGAAGCTAAAATCAATTGGAGTAAATGGAAAACGAAAGCCGCTCGCCTTTATGTGCGATGATGACGGTGCTATACTTCAAAGCTCGGCACTGCTTTTCGAGTCAATGAATGTAGATTTTCTGATGTCAGACAGTATTGAAGAATCAGAAAACCTGTTTGATGAACATCAGAATGAAATCGATATTGTATTTCTGGATGCACATATCAATGAAACTTCAACGGAAAAGTTTCTAGGACAACTTGTCGAAAAAAAACCTGAAATTCCAATCATTCTGATATCCGGATATTCAGAAGCAAAAGTTCGTACAATTTTTCCGAAGAACTCGTATCTCAAGTTTCTTCCAAAACCATTTTCACGCTCAGATATTTGGGAAATTATAAGCGAATTTGTGTCCAGGTCGAAAGATTCAGAAAGGTAATTTCTTGCTTTCTTTCGAACCTGTTGCAGGTGACAGGCGTTTATATCATACCATGCACGTATAGACAGAGCATTTTGTTTCTCGAACATATTATTCATGCATTACATAATCAAGGAGATATGATGAAAAAATATACTAAATTAATTGCTGCAACTGTGATTGTTGCTTTTTCTTTTATTGTGTCCTTTGCAGCAACGCCCGGTGAAACGGCTGCTGCCTCTATAAGCAAAGGAGCCAGATGGCTTGTTGAACATCAAAATGAAGATGGTTCTTTTTCCAATCCCCAGTTCCCGGGACTTTCCGGTCTTGCCCTCTGGGCAGTAGTTGGATCAGGTGATGCGGAATATTCAAATGCAGTAAAAAAAGGTGGAGATTTTCTGATTTCAAAGGTTCAGCCGGATGGCGGAATATATTCACCTGTCCCCGGAAGACAGGGGGGAGGACTCAGTACGTACAATACTGCAGTGTGTCTGACGGCTATTGCCGCGACAGGACGCGATGACATTACAGAAATAGTTCTCAATGCCCGAACCTTTCTGGCAAATTCACAACTGACAGGCGATGATTCCTTCAAGGGTGGTTTCGGGTACGATATAAATTCACCGCGGCCGTATGCAGATTTGATGAATACTCATTTTGTCATGGAAGCCATGCGCAGAACACAAAGCTATGAAGATAAACGTCCGGCAGGTCAAAAGAGAGCAGATATAAATTGGAAGGCAGCATTGGATTTTGCTGAAAGACTTCACAACGGTCCGGATACGGGAGAAAATGCGGGAGGATTTATATATAGCCCGGCAGACGCAAAGGCGGGAACAGCCAAGACTGAAGGTGAAAAAGAAAAAGTTGTAATGCAATCGTATGGAAGCATAACATACGCCGGCCTGCTTGCACTTGTATATTGCGATTTGGATAAAACGGATCCTCGTGTACGTTCAACACTCGACTGGGCTTCAAAGCACTGGACGCTCGATGAAAATCCCGGAGTCGGAGATCAGGGTCTGTATTTCTTTTACAACGTGATTTCGCGCTCGATGTCAGCTGTCGGATTTGACTCCATCCCCCGTGATAAAGGTGGTGAAATCAAGTGGGCAGAAGAACTGATTGTAAAAGTGTCTTCGTTAATGAAAGAGGACGGAAGCTGGGTTAATAAAAACGGTCGTTTTTGGGAAAACGATCCGGTTCTTGCCACAGCATATTCCGTCCTCGCTTTGGAGTTTGCCTCCGGTCTGACTAAATAAAACCTTGCTTAGCAGTCAACCCAGGTACCTGTCTGGGCAGACTTGTATGCCGCCTCCATGATGTGTACAGCATCACGTGAGGCCTCAAGATCTTCATCTATTTCAGCATCAGTCAACTCACCTTTAACGACTGCAATCAAGCGGGCTACCTGCAGGGGTTTGTCGTCTAAAGGCGCAAGCTCCTGCTGTGGAAAATCCGGTCCGCCGATACGGAGTCCTTTGTCGTCCCATATACTCTTTTTGGAACCTATAATTTCGAGTCCGCCATGACCG
>JAAZFF010000418.1 GCA_012511845.1 Lentisphaerota bacterium | reverse complement strand
TCCAGCAAGCGGGCACAGACAGGAATGTCCGTGCTACAGTCTGCGGCGGTTTGCGGAGAAACCAGCCCTACCTTGTCCGGCTTGCCGGAGATCGTACACGTTCACAGCGGAGCGGTACACGTTTCCCGTACACGAATATTAAAGTGGAACTCGATCATGAGAAACAGAATGTTTCTTTCCGTGAAATCATGTACGAGTACGTGAACGTAAACGAGTACGATTGGCTTGGCAACCATCACCCCACCTGTGCCTGTTAAGTAAACTACGCACTGCCCACTATCCACTGCCCGAAGGAACCGGACGGGCTCTTGGGCAAAAAATTCTGAACTTGCGAAAATTTTCGGAAAATCGTATAGTTCAATCACATCGCAACGGATGATATTTTTATATCATTTGTTGAAGCATAGAGTTGTAATTCACAAAATAAATACGGTTTAAATTATGGCAAAGATCACATTTATGGGTGCTGGAAGCACGGTGTTCGCGAAAAGTATTATTGGGGATTGTATGTGTCGGGAAGCTCTCCGTGATTCGGAGTTTGCTCTATACGATATAGATGAAGAGCGGCTGGTGCAATCTGAGATGATGCTCAAAAATCTTAATAGAAATATTAATGAAGGACGAGCAAAGATAACAACTCATCTCGGAGTGCCAAATCGCAAAAAAGCACTCAGAAACGCTGATTTTGTAGTTAATGCAATCCAGGTTGGCGGCTATGAGCCGGCTACGGTAATAGATTTTGAGATTCCGAAAAAGTTTGGTCTCCGCCAGACTATAGCAGACACGCTCGGCATTGGCGGAATTTTCCGTGCTCTGCGCACAATCCCTGTAATGCTTGATTTTGCGGAAGAAATGGAAAAAGAGTGTCCCGATGCCTGGTTGCTCAACTATACAAACCCGATGTCGATGCTTACGGGCGCCCTGTTGCGCGGTTCATCAGTGAAGATGGTAGGTCTGTGTCACTCCGTACAATGTTGCTCTGACAGTCTCCTCGACACGCTCGATATGTACAAGGGAGAAGGTGAGCGCGATGATATTCGCCAGTATGTTGCCGGTATAAACCATATGGGCTGGCTGTTGAAGCTGACAAAGGGTGGAAAAGATTTATACCCCGAGGTCAAGGCGATTGCCGACGAAAAAATGGCAAAATGGCGCAGGGCCCGCAAGCCGGAGAACAAACCCGGCAACATGATTCGCATTGAATTGATGAGGAAGTTCGGATATTACATTACAGAATCAAGCGAGCATAATGCTGAGTATATGCCGTATTGGATTAAGTCCAAATATCCTGAGCTGATCAAAGAGTTCAAAATACCTCTCGATGAATATCCGCGCCGTTGCATCCATCAGATAGAAGATTGGAAAAAACGCTACAAGGAACTCTGCGAAAATGCGCAGCTTACGCATAGTCCTTCACATGAGTATGGCTCTCTTATTATGGAGGCGATTGTTACTAACAAACCTTTCCAGTTTGGCGGGAATGTTCTCAACCGCGGTTTCATAAAGAATCTTCCTGAAGAAGCAGTTGTAGAAATTCCGTGTTTTGCCGACTCAGCCGGCGTGCAGGGAGCGTATGTGGGGTACCTGCCCCCTCAGTGTGCAGCGTTGAACATGACCAACATTAATGTGCATACTCTTACAGTAGAGGCGGCTCTCACGCGTAAACGTGATCATATCTACCATGCAGCGTTACTTGATCCCCATACATCATCTGAGCTGAAAATTGATGACATTATTGACATGTGCGATGCTCTTATTGATGCTCATGGCGATATGCTTCCAAAGTATAAATAAGTTCGCTAATGATCGAATGGAATCTTAAGGCAAGATCCCACTCTTGCAATAAGTGTACACGAGGCTTCAAAGACGGGGAACGTTGCCACTCGGTCGTCGCCGTCTTTGAAAACCCTCTGGTCCAGACACTTCTTGCAGATAAGATAGCTGCTTCTTCCGAAGAGCAGAAAAAGCGACGGGCATCAGACTATGTTCGTCTTGATTTCTGTCCCGACTGCTGGGACGATGTTCCGGCGGCAGGTTGGATAAGTTTGTGGCACAGTGCATACACTGCCCCTGAACCTCCTCCCCCTGAAGCCCTGCCGCGGGAAACTGCTGAATCGCTATTGCGAAAATTAATGGAGAAAACAGATAATGAAGAATACGTATCTGTAATATTCATTCTTGCTGTTATGCTGGAGTGCCGTAAAATCCTGTTCGAACGTCAGGTGCAACAATCACCTGATGGAACATTGGTACGTATTTATGAGCACAAGAAAACGGGAGAGGTTATGCTGATAACCGATCCCGATTTGAGTGCGGATGAAATACCGGGTGTTCAACAGCTGATCGAGACACTGTTAAATCCGCCTGAACCTGATCCGGGAAAAGAACAGGAAGAATCGCCCAATGCCGATAAAGAGCCGGCAGCTATAACGGTAAAAAACGACTTTGACGTAATCTTTGAGGGCGGTGTCCTGGTAGACGGTTCGGGGGACCCCTCCTGGAAGGCAGATATAGGAGTCCGAGGAGAAGAAATTACAGAAATTGGTGATCTGAAAAAAGCTTCAGCGGAAACACGCCTCGATTGCTCCGATATGTGTGTGGCACCGGGTTTTATTGATGTACACTCGCATTCGGATACGTACATTCTGCTCCGCCCCGACGCTCCAAGCAAAATCCGGCAGGGGGTAACTACGGAGATAGTTGGGCAATGCGGCTCATCGGCATCGCCACTGATGGGAGATGCGAGGCTTCCTTCAGATTGGGCTGCACATACTTATCCCGGTCAGTGGCAAAATGCCTCCGAGTACAAAGCTTTACTTGCGGAAGCTGATCCGTTGATGAATATAATCTTCCTTACCGGACATAGAAACCTGAGAATGTCCGTGATGGGAATGGATACGCGCCCTGCCACAAAAGATGAAGTTAATGATATGGTGCGACTTCTTGCTTCTGAGCTGGAGAATGGCTCATCAGGATTCTCCACGGGATTGATTTATCAGCCTTCACGGAGCGCACCAGTCGAAGAAATACATGCTTTGGCGTCTGAATGTGCGAGGCAGGGTGGACACTATGCCACACACATGCGCAATGAAAAAAACTACTTGCTTGAAGCAATTGATGAAGCACTGAAAACAGCGGAAATCAGCGGTGTACCCCTGCAGATTTCACATTTTAAAACGGCAGGACAACAGAATTGGCATCTTGCAGATGAAGCAATTGCACGAATTGAGTCGGCGCGCGAAAAAGGAATGCATGTTTTCGCAGACAGATACCCATATACTGCTTCTGGTACTGATCTCGATATTATTCTTCCGGACCGGGCAACAAGGGGTGGCAACGATGAATCGCTGAAGCGCCTGGCGGACAGTTCTACACGGAAGGCAATAGCCGAAGAGATGATGAAAATGCATCTGCCGGAATATTGGCGGACAGTAATGGTGGGTGCCACATGGTCTCCGGAGAATGCAGACTTTTCCGGCAGATATATTCAGGAAATCGCTGACGAGGCAGGCATTACACCTGCTGAAGCTGTTTTGCAGATTGTTGAAAAAGATAAAATGCGCACAGTTGCATTTTTCTTTGGAATGTCGGATGAGAATCTTCGCCGTATTCTTTCTTTACCCTGGGTAATGGTAGCTTCCGATGCTTCGTTGCGCTCGTTCGAAGGGGTGCTGTCTGATGATCATCCTCACCCGAGGGCGTTCGGAACATTTCCACGTTTTCTGCAAATGTGCCGTGATGAAAACCTGATGACGATGGAGGAGGCAGTCCGGCGCATAACATCATTGCCGGCTGAAGCTTTTGGCATCAAGGGCAGAGGACTGCTTCGCAAAGGGTTCGTCGCAGATATCGTCGCTTTTGACTACGCTGAGGTAAAGGATAATGCGACTTACTCGAAGCCTCGCACCATGCCGGGCGGTATAAAGCACGTGATGTGCAGGGGAAAACCCGCATTTTAAGAAGAACCGGTCTGAAGTCAAAATGGTGTCAATGTATATCAGGACGGGACAGACCCGGGCTTCTCCCTGCCTTGCTCAGTAGCCGCTCAACAAGCAGGACAGGCAGGAATGATTATCCTGATTTGCGCTTCTCGCGGGTAATTTCTCGTATCACCTCGCACCCTGAGGGTGTTTATTACCTGATTTTATTAAGCATGCGCCGTTTTTCGATAATCTGTTCTGTTATGATGAACGGTACAGCTTCGTAGCGTTCGAACAGCATTGTAAAGGTACCACGCCCCTGTGTTAATGTTCTGATTGTGTTGGAATAGCCGAACATTTCACTCAGTGGAACGAGTGCAGAAACTACTTTAAGACCGCCTTTATCATTCATCTGTTCAATACGCCCGCGCCGCTGGCAGAGTGAGCCGGTTACTGCTCCGAGATAATCTTCCGGTGCGGAAGCTTCTACTGCCATTACCGGTTCGAGAAGCTGTGGATGGGCAGACATTATGAGCTTCTTGAAGCATTGGCGTCCTGCCTCCTGGAATGCGAGTTCGGAGGAGTCAACTTCGTGGTATGTACCATCAAAAACAGTTACTTTTATATCAACAACGGGATACCCGGCGTAAGAACCGCGGTGCATTGCAGAAATTACGCCTTTTTCAACTGCCGGTATATATTCGTTTGGTATGGCACCGCCTTAAACTTCGTTAACAAAAGCAAAACCTTTGCCCGGCTCCTGAGGTTCCACCCGCAGATAAACATGACCGTATTGTCCGCGTCCACCGGATTGCTTTGCGTGCTTGAAGTCGCCATGTACACTTATAGTCGGAGTTTCACGGTAGGCAACTTCAGGACGTCCGACTTCTGCTTCTACTCCAAATTCCCTTTTCAGGCGGTCAACAATAACTTCCAGGTGGAGTTCACCCATGCCGGAAATAATGGTTTCTTCAGTTTCTTCATCTGTAGTCACAATAAATGTGGGATCTTCATCTGAAAGAGTCTGTAATCCAGCCATAAGTTTCTCACTGTCGTTGCGTGAGGCAGGTTTGATAGAAATAGAAATTACAGGTGTTGGGAACTCTATGGTTTCAAGCAGAATCGGATTGTCTCTTGTACATATGGTATCGCCGGTGCGTGTGCGGGAGAGTCCGACTATTGCAACGATGTCGCCCGTATGAGCTCTATCTATGGCTTCCTGTTTGTTTGCATGCATCCTTACGATGCGTCCTATCCTCTGCTGTTGTTCACGAGTACTGTTCCATACTGTTGCTCCCATTTCCAGAACTCCGGAATATACACGCACATAAACCATCTTGCCCATATGTTTGTCTGCAACAATTTTAAATGCCAGACCGCAGAAGGGTTCAGTGTCTTCCGGCAAGCGTGTTATGGTTTTTTCGTCGGCTTCAGTTTCATGTGCGGAGGGAAATCCGCAAATATGCGAAACATCAAGCGGGGAGGGGAGATAGTCAACAATTGCATCCAGCAACACCTGGACACCTTTGTTCTTAAATGCTGTTCCGCACAATACCGGTACGATTTTGCGTTCTATGGTAGCTTTTCGTATGGCGGGAATCAGTTCTTCCAAGGTTAATTCTTCACCATCGAAAAACTTCTCCAGCAGCTCATCATCCGTTTCTGCAATTTTTTCAATCAGATTTTCGCGCCAGCGCCCGGCTTCCTCTTTCAGGTTGTCGGGCACATCTTCTTCGATTACCGTAAGTCCTTGTGTTGCCTCATCAAAATAGACAGCCTTCATGGTAAGCAGGTTTACTACACCTTTGAAGTTTTCCTCTTTTCCAACAGGTATAACGAGGGGAACCGGATTAGATTTAAGTGTGGATCTTACGGAGTCTACAACGTGGAAGAAGTCAGCGCCTATGCGATCCATCTTATTGACGAATGCAACTTTTGGCACTTCATATCTTTCAGACTGACGCCATACCTGCTCTGTTTGCGGCTGCACTCCTCCTACAGCGCAAAAGAGTGCCACAGCTCCATCGAGAACGCGTAATGAGCGCTCTACTTCCGCTGTAAAGTCAACGTGCCCGGGGGTATCAATAACGGTAATCTGGTGATCGCGCCAGAATGCTGTTGTTGCGGCAGAGCCGATTGTAATTCCACGCTCCTGCTCTTGCACCATAAAGTCCATTGTTGCAGCACCATCGTGCACTTCCCCCAGTTTGTGCGATTCTCCGCAATAATAGAGAATGCGTTCGCTGGTGGTAGTTTTTCCGGCGTCAATATGCGCCATGATACCAATATTTCTTACTTTTTCCAATGGAGTTGCCCGTGCCATATACTTAGCCTTGTTTCTTGTTAAGCCTTACTTGTCTTTGTTTTTCTAATTTTTTAAGGGCTGAATCGTACACTATCAGCACTGTATTATACAAGGAAAATCAATTGGAATGGATTTTTCTGAAGTGTAATGATAAAATACCTTTATGAACGAAAGAGCTGTAGCTTCCGTGGTTATGCCACCTCTTTCACGTCATCCGCTCCTGATAATAGTTTCTTTTTTTATCGCTGGCTGTTGGATCGGTATGACGCATCCATGGAGTCTGAATATTGTTATTGCAATATCAGTACTTTCTGCCGTTTTGTGGATTTTTCTTTTTCTTCTTTCTGCCCGCAACTCTTCCTGGCTTATACCTTCAACGATCGTATTGGGTGTAACTGCCGGTGCAGCAGCTTGTGTATCTGCAACAATTATCGCACAGCAGGATTATGAAGGCGTGGAGGTGTTGCGCGAAATAATAGAAAGTCGTGAAGAGGCAATGATACGAGGGCGTGTGGCATCGGAGCCCTCAGTCACAAGATTAAGGCATGGCGGGGCGCGAGTGCGGTTTACCTTCATTGTGAAGGAGGTTCCATTTGAACACGACAATGTGAGGATACCTGACTCTATAGTACGGGTCGACTGGTATGGTCCTGAATCTATGGCAGACAATGTTTTTTCGTCATTCAAAATACCTCGTGAAGGAGAGGGGTGGCAGCTTTCCGGCAGAATGCGGGAAATAAAGATGCGTTCAGCTGTACCGCTCGTTACTCTTTCAATTCGGGGCAGGGAAAACAGGTGCAAACGATTTCCCGAACTGGATGCGTCACCATTTGTATCTGCTATCTGGAAGCTCAGGAGCTATGCCGGCAGTATTTTGGCAATGGGTGTTGAAAAGGAAGAACATAGAGAAAGATTATCCATTATAAGGGCGATGACGCTAGGTTTTCGCTCCGATCTGCCTTACGGTGTAGTTGATTTTTTCAGGCTCTCGGGCACAGTGCATGTTTTTTCGATTTCCGGATTGCACGTTGGCATTATCGCAGGACTTGTGATGGGGGTTCTTGCTGTTTTCCCAATATCTTCGAGAACACGTTTTTTTGTTTTTTGCACTGCTATCATATTATATACCGTTGCAGTGGGAGCACGCTCCAGCGCAGTGCGTGCCTGTGTGATGTCGTTGATGTTTTTCAGTGCGCCCCTGCTGAATAGAAAAACTGATTCAATATCAGCCTTGAGTGCTGCAGCCATTTTTATCCTTGCATACGATCCGCGTCAGGTTGTAAACCTCGGGTTTATCTTTTCATTCTCCTGCACTGCCGGTATTTTAACATTGGTACCGGTAGTCAGGGCACTAAACGCCAAAGCAACGGAATGGATAATAAACAAGAGAAAAAATGAAGTAGATGTTGCAGGGATTATGGAAACGGCAGGACTTGCAAAAAAAGCAAACAAGCAAAGAAAAATCATGCCTTTTTTGCTGAAAAAATTAGTATCGGTGGTATCTTCTTCAATGGCAGTATCTTTGGCTGCCTGGATGGCATCAGCGCCCCTTACAGCCATGATTTTCGGACAAATGACTCCTGTTTCTATATTATGTAATTTACTGATAGTTCCGCTGGCAACCCTTATTGTCGTTTTAGCGGCATTCAGCATGATGGCAGGTATCGTTTTCCCATATCTGGCTGAAGTGTTGAATAAGGTAAATCTTTTTATAACCGGAAGCATGATTGAGATTGCACGATTATTCTCTAACATTCCGGGCGGCAATTTTGCGGTGGATAAATGGTCAATGATTGGTGTAATGATGTGGTATATTGCAATGTTTGCATTTTATTTTTTGGTGCGTGCCATCGTTACCACGCGTTCGAGAAATACTTGAATCCGGTGTTTGGGATTTAAAAATAAAGTGACCACATCCCCAAAAGGCATGTGGTCATTCTTCTTAAGAGTTTTTAAACAGTGTTTATTTGGTTGCAGTTTTTTTAGCTGCAGTTTTTTTTACGGTTGCCGTTTTTGTGGCTGCCTTCTTTGCTGCCGGTTTCTTTGCTGCCGTTTTTGTGGTCGCCTTCTTTGCTGCCGCTTTTACAGCTGGAGCTGCTTTTGTCGCTGTTTTTTTTGCCACAGCTTTTTTTGCTGTCGGCTTTGCTGCCGTTTTTGTGGCTGCCGCTTTTACCGCCGGGGCTGCTTTTGCTTTAGCCTTCTTGGGTGCGCATGGTTTTTTTGCTACAGTTTTTGTGGCTGCCGTTTTTTTGGCAGCTGCTGCTTTTGCAGGAGCTTTTTTCGCTGCGCATGG
>JAAZFF010000417.1 GCA_012511845.1 Lentisphaerota bacterium | reverse complement strand
TCACATCTGACAAGACTTGAAGCTCCTATTACTGTGTTGTTGAAAATGCGTGTCGGACTGTCGGCGCTGACTGCCGTAAACCCCTCGCGGTTCTTGAGTATTGCCGGATTAGTAATTCCATTATTCTGATAGATAATATTGAAAGCAAAGGTTGCCGATTTTCCAACACCCCAGCCGGCACGACTCAAAGAACCGTTTTTGCAGTTGCTGTTGATTATCGTGTTGCTTACAGCAACGCTATAGTTGCCGAAAGCGACAGCAGTTTGAGTGTTCGTAAAAACATTGCCGACAACGAGGGCGTAATTGCCAAAGTTGAAAATGGATCTGTTGGAATATTGATAGTTCGAGTTTTTAATGAAATTGTTTCGGGCAACCATATTCGTCACATTTGCGCTAATTGCCTGGCTGACAGCGGAACCCATAGGTATGCTGTCTGCAGTATCCCACTCGAAATGATTATCTTCAAAAAGGGGATTGTGGGCACCGGCCAGCACCCAGACGAGAGCACTTTCCTCCTCGCTGCATGCCGGACGATTACCATAGAGCTCAACCCCGCGCAGGCTGAATCCGGGACCCGATACACTGAATGCTCCGGTGTGCCTTTCCACCTTGCCTCCTGTAATGGAAAAGAGCGGTCGCCCCGAACCGCAGGCAGTAACGGTGAGGTTTGTCTGCCACACATCGTATGGATAGTCGTCGTATACCTGTCCCTCTCCACCTTTGACAAGAATAGTGTCGTCATTATGCGCTGAGTCAAGAGCATCTGCAAAACTTTTATAAGGTAATTCCAGAGAACCATCACCATCAGCATCAGCATTTGCATCAACATGAATTGTGGCACTCTGCACTACAACGAAAGAAAACGTTGTGATTAATATCGCAAGCAGAAATGTTTTCATAATAACCTCCGTATGGAATAAACAGTGCAAGTCAGGTAAAAACTATAAAATTGGTTACATTACAAAATTAAATTTAATTTTGTCAAGGAATGGATTTGATAAAACTGTGAAATAATCTTTTGAAGTCAACGACAGCAAAGTCTCTGCAAGTCTCGTGAGGTATTAATTTGACACCAAGGGACAATGACGCCATGACTCCCTGTGAATACTTTTTTTGACCTCGGGCACAGGACTTCGGACTCGAGATATCGGGGGTTTGACCTGTTCGGCTTGCCGGGAGATCGTACACGTGCACAGCGGAGCGGTTCACGTTTCCCGTACACGAGAACGAGAATGGAACCCGATCATGAGAAACCTGATGTTTACTGCAATGAAATCGTGTACGTGCACGAGTACGTGTACGAGAACGATTGTGTGCTACCAAGAAAACTGCCCACTTCACACTGCCCGGCTTGCCGGGCCTTACCCTGCCTTCTCGGCAACTAATGGTGAATTGACAATGGAGAACAAATGCAAGAATTTTCAATTGATCTGGAGGGCGAATGTCCTCATGATCCGTGCTACATTGGAAGATGCAGGTACGGAGCCCTGCGATCCCGGAAGCAACGAAGGTTTGACAAGAGGTATTTACAGCCGTCCGAAGATTTTCTTCATTGAGGCTACAATCTCCGTTATTGTGCCTGTGTGAATATCCGGAAAGACTTCGCATTGGATAGCTATAAGGCGCGGCGCCTTTTTAAGCAGGTCTGCCACGTGTGCCCAATCAATATCACCACGCCCCGGTGCCAGGTGCTCATCCCACAATCCGTTATTATCCTGGATATGTGCAATTACAATATGAGGTAACATTTTTTCAAGGATTTTATCATCCCATTCAATATAGGGCAGGTCCTTCCACCAATTTGTTGGTGCGCATTCGGCAGTGCCTCGATCACACTTCATTATATTGGCATGGCCGGCATCAAAGCAGATTCCGAGAAATGGAGAATTGAATTTCTCGACAATATCAAGAAGACGCTCCGG
This sequence comes from Lentisphaerota bacterium, assembly GCA_012511845.1. Taxonomy (GTDB): domain Bacteria; phylum Verrucomicrobiota; class Kiritimatiellia; order RFP12; family UBA3636; genus JAAZFF01. The sequence goes on along the minus strand of JAAZFF010000417.1, from coordinate 1,577 downwards.
CGTATTATTGGGCGACCAGACATTCTCTATTGCCATGACCACTTTGTATTTTTCGGCAACAGGCAACAGTTCTTCAACAGCACGTGTTGTAAATTCATGCTGTTCATCAATCGTGTAATTAGCGGAAACACCCTGGTTGTTGCCTGTATGAAAAGTGATCGTTTCCACCCCCGCATCGGCTGCAATCATCAGGGCAAGTTTGCCTCGCTGAATCATCATCTCCCGTATGGGAGAATCAGGAACATTCAGATCCTCTATAGCACCGAACGGGGCATGGGCATCTGCAAGCTCCAGCCCGACCTCATTAATTTCTTTTCTATAAACTTCTGCCTGGCGGGGATTTCTCATAATATCCCGCATCATCTCATTTGTAAGAACAACATGTTTGGCACCATGGAAGGCGTATTCGGATAGTTGAATTTTACGCATTTGTCCATTCAAGTCGCCAGTTCTTATATTAAAAGTAATTGGAGTTTTTTTCATGAATCGCCCTTTCTTAACGCTTTGTAAATCATATGATGCCACTCCGGGGCATTAAACACAACGATAAATTTAAAGAATCCGGCATTTAAATTATTCTTGTCTGTATTTAACAGAACATCCCTGTTACACTAGAACGGCAACATGATTTGGAAAGATATTTTACAACGGGGAACCCCGGAATTGGATTTGATATGGATACTTCTTTTGACTGTTTAAGCTGTTTTTTTCGCCAGGCATTGGATGCGGCAAGGCGTGTTTCCGATGATGCAGGTTTTCATGAACAATTACTGCGGCAGATGGCTCTCTGGATTCATGAGGCAGATCTGAAAGAACCGCCGCCTGTCATGGCACAGCGGCTTTACCGCCACCTTTACACTCTTACCGGCGTAAACGACCCTTTTGCAGATGCCAAGGAAAAGGATAATGAACTCGCCCTCTCACTGCTGCCTGAACTGAAACAAAGAGTTGTAAAATCCTCCGACCCGTTCAAACTGGCAGTGCGGCTTGCAATTGCCGGCAACCTTATTGACTTGGGCGCAAGGAGTGATCTTGCCGAAGAAGAAATACTTCATGCGATCAATAATGTTGAAGAAATACCTTTCAGCGGGGATTTGGAGCGTTTGCGTAAAAAATCTGAAGAAGCAGAATCAATTTTTTACCTTGCAGATAATGCCGGTGAAAGTGTTCTCGATCAGCTCCTGATTCAACAATTAGGTCCGCATCGCATCACTGTTGCCGTTCGGGGCAAGCCGATACTTAATGACGCCACGATGCACGATGCAGAAACGACCGGTCTAACGGATATTGTCACCGTTATCAGCAACGGGTCCGACGTGCCGGGCACCCTCCTGTCGGAATGTACAGAGGAAGTTGTAAATCATTTTAATAATGCGGATCTTGTAATTTCCAAGGGTCAGGGAAATTTTGAAACATTGAGCAAGGCCCCAAGAGAGATATGTTTTCTTCTCAAGGTAAAGTGCTCGGTAATAGCGGAAGAAACCGGTCATCCGCTTGGCAATCAGGCTCTGATATGGCATACGCCGGGAACTTCCTGTTAACGTTATTCCCGGCGTTATTGAAATTATCAGTTAACC
>JAAZFF010000416.1 GCA_012511845.1 Lentisphaerota bacterium | reverse complement strand
CGCTCTGTTCCATCAGCCAGTTTGCGACGCTTTTGTGTAATACTACCACGAACTGAAAGACCTATTGTCGCTATGTCAGCCAATATTGCATTGCGTTCACGTGGCATAGATGATTTCGATTTTTTATGCATGTTGCACTCCATTGTAAACGATTTATAAAAAAGGGCAAATTAAACTTCCTGCACCCGTCAAGGACTAAAATCATCTTTTTAAAAAATAAGTGCCTCAATTGATAATAGGTATTTCTGAGCTGGCAGAGTGAACTTCCACTACTATGCACGGAAATTAGCTAATCCCTTTTCTCTTAACCACGATCCGATACATGGATTTGGTCCACACCCCGGTCGCTGACCGATTACTAGCCAGCAGCAGGCGGGCACAGACGGGATGTCCGTGCTACAGTTTGCGGCGGTTCGCAGGGACGTTCACCCTCCATTACGTAATGATGCGTATAGCCAGGCTGGAGGGCGAATGCCCTCATGAGCCGTGGTTGCGAGGCAGCCTCAATAAGGTCAATGCGGTCAATAGGGGCAAAATCCGAGTCCCGAGTCCGAAGTCCGGAGTCAAAATCGAATCTTTCGATTCCTTCGATTCTTTCGGCAGTTCATTAGCTCAAGCCCATCGCGCAACCAAACCCGATCCGGCGCTCGGGGCTCCCAGGCAGCCAGCAACCACCCATCAGCAACGGCGGTTTGCGGAGAAACCAGCCCTACCTTGCCCGGCTTGCCGGGCGGAGCCCTGCCTTGCGGCAATAGTTCTCAGCAACGCCTTTGTTTTAATTTTTAAATTGGTGTAATTTATCATGGACATTTTTTGAACAAATTCTTAATATAGTCACTCGAACGGTTCATTAACATCGAAATTTACAGGTGCAAAAACCATCTCTACAGCCAACCAGAAGAAACTCCGTACCATTTTTATGGGATCGGATCCAATATCATGCACATTTTTAACAGCGCTTATTCATGCGCCGGAATGTGAGGTGGTGGGTGTGGTTTCGCAGCCCGATCGAGAGCGGGGCAGACGATTGCGTGTAGTGCCGGGTCCGGTAAAGGAGCTGGCACTTATGCATTGTGTGCCGGTGTTTACTCCCGAAAAGGTCAATTCTCCTGAATCAGTTGAAGAACTCGCAAGGTTGAAACCTGACATTATAATAGTGATGGCGTACGGGCAGATACTGAGAAGTGAAATCCTCGGAATGCCTCCGCTGGGATGTGTGAATCTTCATGTTTCCATACTTCCCAGGTGGCGTGGTGCTTCTCCCGTACAGTATGCTATAATGGCAGGGGATAAAACAACGGGCGTAACGGCAATGATGATGGACAAGGGGATGGATACCGGTGATATTCTCGATGTTGCCTGCTGTGATATTTTGCCTGAAGATACTACAGGATCGCTTTCTCTTCAACTCTCAAAATTGGGTTCGGATTTGATGATTGATGTAATTAGAAAGCTGCAATATGGAACGATAAAGCGTTTACCGCAAAATAATAATGAGGCTACGTACGCCCCGAAAATCCAGAAGGAATGTTGTGTTATAGAATGGTCGCATCCGGCAGTTGAAATAGAGCGTACCATTCGTGCGTTGAATCCCAGACCGTCGTGCCACACTTTCCTGCCCGAAAAAACAAATGCTTACGGAGAGCTTGAGCCCGGACTCCTTCTCAAGATAATGCGTGCCAGTGTGGAGACTCTGCCACCAAGGGCAAAACTGCCTCTGCCGGGAACGGTGCTTATGATGAAGCGCGGACCGCTTATTGCAACAGGTGACGGCATGGCTTTGCGATTGCAAGAGGTAATGCCCGAAGGCAAACCCAAGCCTATGTCAGGTGAGGCATTCTCAAACGGTTATCAGAACAGGCTGAAAATAGGTGATACGCTCTTTCAGGGGTTTTCCTCATTATCGTAAGTTTCCGGCTCCAATTCTTCCAGATCCGGCATTTTATATATTTCCCTGTTGTCAAGTGCCCACACTTTTGCGGAAAACTCGCCCGGCTCAACAGTTTTCAATGCTTCTTCCATTTCATATATCCGTGCATCGAGTTCATCAATTTTGCTGAGGACTTCCGCTTCCGGAAAAGACGGAGACTTTATACTTCCATATTCAGCGCAGCCGTGATG
>JAAZFF010000415.1 GCA_012511845.1 Lentisphaerota bacterium | reverse complement strand
GGATACAGCAGGGCAATCGACTACATTGATGAAAGCGGAGAACTTCTCGAAGGTGGTAAATTCGGTATCATCAACGAAGGCTGGAATGAGCTCTGGTTCGATACTGTTGAAGTGTTTAGAATTCCGCCTGATACGATTCTGATAGTTCGTTAAACGGGATGAATAAAGGCAAATGTCCGCAGCATGGTCTTAATATTTTGTTTAATAGACCATGCTGTAGCACTTCTGAAATAAAAACATAAATCACAAAACATAAACTATGAAGACATTACGCTACGCTCTCCTCTGCACAACAGCAATATTAGCTGCAAATACCTTAACACACGCTGCAAAGCTGCTCCCGCTTAACGACAACACTGCTGCGCCTTACACAGCAGTTTACCGCTGGGGTCAGAGAGGATGCATCGAAGGTCGTTACGATGCGTATGCTCAATGGCTAAACCGCAAGGGAGTCTGGGCGGACGATTTCATGCCTAATGAAGGTTGGGACAAAATAATGGGCGAAGAATGGCAGTTCGGCACGTGGGGTCCCTGGGTGCAAAAAGATCCTAAACACCGCCGCTACATCCTCAGCGTCCCCCTGCTTCCCGGCCCGTGGGATCGCTCCGGTCCACGCCAGGGACCGGGGCAGGAACCCGTTTCACTCAAACTGGGAGCTGAGGGCAAGTACAACACGTATTTCGAAACACTCGCCAAAAATCTTGTCAAATACAAGCTCGGCAACACCATACTGCGACTCGGCTGGGAATTCAACGGCGGCTGGTACACATGGCGTGTAGACAATGCGGAGGAGGCAAAGTTCTTCGCCGAATATTTCCGCCAGATTGTCACCACCATGCGAGCTGTTCCCGGCACTCAAGATCTGAAGTTCTGCTGGAACCCCAATGTCATGTGGATGGGCTACGACATAGAGCTCGCATACCCCGGTGACGAGTTTGTTGACGATATCGGAATCGACATATACGACCAGTCATGGATTAAAAATACGTACCCTATCCCTTCCGTTGCAAGTGAAAGTGAAATCATGTCCAGGCAAAAACGGGCATGGAATGAAGGGTTGAACAATAAAAACTGGGGTTTGCAATTCTGGGCAAAGTTTGCCAAACGTCATAAAAAACCGCTGAGCATTCCCGAATGGGGAGTCTTTATCCGCGAGGACGGTCATGGTGGCGGTGATAATCCCTTCTTCATTGAAGAAATGTATAAATTTATTCACAACCCGGACAACAACGTGATTTACCACTGCTATTTCGATGTCCATGCCGGCGATGGAGATCATCAGCTTGTACCCGAACCAAATCGCACTACACAGTTCCCGAAATCGGCTGAAAAATTCCACGAACTCTTTGTCCTCCCGAAAAACAAATAAGAGTAAATCAGCTTGAAATCATCGCAGAGAGCACTGAGTCGAAGGTAGCGGAGACTGTAAAACAGGCATTCCTGCCTGTCCCGCTCAAACGTTCTCGTTCACATTCACGTACTCGTACACGATTTCGACGCAGCAAACATTTCGTTTCTCATAACCGAGCTCCATTCTCATCCCGTGTACGGGAAACGTGTACCGCTCCGCAGTGAACGTGTATGATCTCCAGGGAGAGCCGTCTCTACCTTGCTATCCTCTCTATTCGTGTTAATTCGTGGTTCATAATCTGGCAATAAAGCCGATTCTCTTTCTCTGTGGCGGTTCACACGGTTCTCAAGCAGGAAGTCAAGGAAGCATTCCAATAATGCGCGCGCTTCCGAATGTTGAAATTTGGAATTGCCGATTAGAACAGTTTCATGGTACAGTATTTGTTTTGTTTTCCTATAACTTGAGGCAATCTTTAAATGAACATTGAAATTGATCAGATATCACAAACACGTTCTAAAATTATCTTTAATATAACCGCAGAAGAAGTACGCACTGAAACAGAGAAGGTTACTGCAAACTACGTAAAATCAGGTTCGATTCCAGGGTTTCGCAAGGGCAAGGCCCCTCGGCAGGCTATCGGACGCAAATACGCATCAGACATTGAGCAGGATACCATACATAAAATCTTTGCGAAGTACTATGATATGGCAATTAAAGAAAAAGAGCTCGACGTATATGAATTCATAGGACTTTCTGATTTTGAGAAGCTGGAAGATGGAGGGCTTGACTTTACAATGACTGTCGACCTTGAGCCCAAGTTTGAGCTTCCGCAGTATGAAGGCATTCCGGTTGATGATGCAGACACTCTTGTTACCGATGCTGATATTGACAATAATCTGGAAGAAATCAGGCAAACGCTGGCAGAGTTTGAGGAATTGAAACCCGACACTGAGGTGGGAACAGGTGATATGGTAAGCTTTTCTTTCACCGGGTACCAGGATGGGAAGCCGATGTCAGAAGTTTTCCCCGACCTTACATCTCTTACAGAAAGAGAAAACGCTGTTACAATTGTCGGCGGCAAGACTTTCCAAATACAGGAAATATCCGACGCACTCATTGGCAAAAAGATCGGCGATGAATTTACCGTACCCGTTGAATTTACCGATGATTTCCCGGAAGAAGCTCTTCGCGGTATTTCTGTCGAATACAAAGTTACTGTAATCAGGGGGCGCCACCGTGTATTACCCGAATTAAACGATGACTTTTTGAAAACTATTGGTGTGGAGAGCCTTGACAAGCTTAAGACCAATGTACGCAAGTACCTCGAAGCACGTGCCAAGGAAGCCGATAACAGACGCCGTACTGAGCAGATTACTGATTTTCTCCTTAAATCTGTGAGTTTTGAAGTTCCACAGGCTGAACTGGAAAGAAGTGCCCAAAACATTTTGCAAAACGCAATTCAAAGACTTATGCAACAAGGTGTAGCAAAGGAAGACATAGAAAAACAGCGTGAAGAAATTACAGCTACCTCCAAAGAACAGGCAGTTGCTTTTAGCCGTGAGAAGATATTACTCGGCAAAATTGCTGAAGAGCTTGGCATCAAGGCTTCTGATGAACTAACTACACAATACTACGAATATGCAGTCTCCAACTGGAACCTTTCAGAAAATGAAGCAAAAGCAATAAAAACTGAACCGGACAGATGGCGTCTCATGGAGCAGGGAGCAATCAGACTTGAAACTTTGCGTATACTCCTGGAAAAAGCGAAACCAACCAGTACAGCAGGCAACGAATAGAAGGAGTCCCATAAACTTAAGGTGAGAAACATATGAAATCACAATACGTACCATTTGTAATAGAGCAAACAGGGCGCGGAGAGCGTTCGTACGACATCTACTCACGTCTTTTAAAAGATCGTATCATTTTTATCAGCGGTCCTATCAACGACGTAGTGTCCAGCATTGTAATAGCACAGTTGCTTTTCCTGCAGTCGGAGAGTGCCGAGAAAGATATTTCCGTATACATCAACTCCCCCGGCGGGGTTGTCACATCAGGACTTGCAATTTACGATACTATGCAATATATCAAATGTGATTGTGCCACATATTGCATCGGGCAGGCTGCGTCCATGGGCGCAGTGCTTTTATCTGCCGGGGCAAAAGGCAAGCGCTTTGCCCTTCCCAGCTCCCGGATAATGATCCATCAGCCAAGCGGCGGAGCAGAGGGTCAGGCTGTAGACATACGGATTCAGGCGGATGAGATCATACGTAACCGGGCCTACTTAAACAAAATCCTTCATGAAACGACAGGGAAACCCCTGAAAACCATAGAGCGCGATACAGACCGTGATTTATTCATGTCGGCTAAAGATGCCAAAGACTATGGTATCATTGATGAAGTTCTGGAACCAAGGACTGCAACAGAAAAAACTTCTAAAAAATAGCTTTCTAAATGTCAACCAAAAACAAGAATCGCAGATGTTCATTTTGCGGCATACCGAGTGAACGGGTGTCGGCACTTTTCCAGTTGCATGGCGAATATATATGCCCTCACTGCCTTGAAGAACAGAAGAATGTTTTAAAAAGTGCCCTTGACAGCATTGAGGTAATCCAGGCGCAGCTGCCATCTAAAAACAAAAAACCTGCCGGCAAGAGCAGAACTGACCCGGAACAGGACATTCTCGACGAAATACTTTTCGCTGATCCCGATGAAGATGTGAACGACACCAGCCCCGTGAAAGAAGTTCCAACCCCCAAGGAAATACATGATTTCCTTAATTATTATGTTGTCGGGCAGGAAAGAACCAAGCGTGTCATTTCTGTAGCTGTTCACAATCATTACAAGCGTCTTTTCGGTTCAAACAAAAATATTGATTTAAAAGAATTCGAAGATGTAGAAGTTGAAAAGAGCAATATATTGCTCGTCGGTCCCACCGGCTCCGGGAAGACCCTTATAGCCAGAACATTGGCAAAAATGCTCGACGTACCATTTTCAATTTCCGATGCCACCACCCTGACTGAGGCAGGATATGTGGGCGAAGATGTGGAAAACGTCCTCCTGAACTTGATACAGGCTGCCGATATGGATGTCGAACAGGCACAGATGGGAATAATATTTATTGATGAAATCGATAAAATCGGTCGCCGCGTTGACAACGTCTCAATTACCAGGGATGTTTCAGGCGAAGGAGTCCAACAAGCCCTTTTGAAAATATTCGAGGGCACTGTTGCTCACGTTCCGCCAACCGGAGGAAGGAAACACCCGCATCAGGAATATCTTGAAATAGATACAAAGGACATTCTGTTTATTTGCGGCGGTGCTTTTGTTGGTCTCGACTCCATAATGCAAAGAAGAGCAGCCAATAAACATTTCGGGTTTGCCGGTGGTACAGAAACATTAGTTCAGGAAAAAGAAATACTACGTCCGGAACCTGAAGATTTGATACAGTTCGGACTTATACCCGAGTTTGTTGGTAGACTGCCTGTTGTGTCCGTATTATCTACCTTGACGGAAGAAGACCTTGTCCATATTCTGACAAAGCCGCGCAACTGCCTTACTCTTCAATACCGAAAGCTGTTTGCCATGGAGGGTATCGACCTGCGATTCAAGGATGATGCAATCAGCGCCATGGCAGTTGAGGCTCTCAAACGTAAAACAGGCGCACGCGGCTTGAGGACTATAATGGAAGAGCTGATGATTGACGTTATGTACGAAGCTGCATCGGAAAAAGGAGACCAGAAAAAGAGAAAACTCACCCTTACCGGTGATCTCGTTCGGTCCCACTTCGAAGACAGCCAAAAACAAACCCCTCTTCTTAGCCAAATAGGCATGTAAAACTATAACCTGAGAAAGTAAAATTATGACAATACCTGATTATGACATTGGACGTCTTGTCGGTGGCGATATGGATTCTGTCAGGAAAGCCTATACCAATTTTAAAGAGCAGGAGATAGATCAAGTAATTCTCAAAGAAGGACCCTATCCCTACCCGATGAATAAAACCACAATTGTCGGGACTGAAAAAGTGTCGGGACGGGGAACATTCAGCAATAACACTAACAGTACGCTCGTTTTTTCTCCCGGCAAGGACGATGGCTGGTGGATTAACCGTACAGATCTAGGAGAGCAATTCCCATTCAAGGTATCGATCCGCAATGTCTGGACAACTGCACGTAATATTGTGCTGAGATGCGGCAATCCCCATAACTATCTGCGCATGGTTGAGCATATTATAGCACTCAAAGTTGGAATGGCAGTCGATAATATGCTTATCAGCACTGAAACGGGTGATCCTCCCCTCTTCGAGCGGGGCAATCTGGATCTTGTTGAAGCTGTTTTGAAATCCGGAATAACTGAAACAAAGGAACCCGCCAAGTTCATAACG
>JAAZFF010000414.1 GCA_012511845.1 Lentisphaerota bacterium | reverse complement strand
ACTTTGTCGAGTACTGTTGTAGAGTCGAAGCGCTTAATCAAGTTCCGGATGGAGATAGAGACAGCCATACCTATATTACCCTGTTAAAATTACAAAAATACATAAATACAGCATAAATTGTAACAATTTAAATGTATTAAGTGAAGTTCAAACAGCCGTTTTCGAGCAATTCTAATTATGGCATAGTTATCGGAATCGCTACCGTGATCGGGTAGGGACGGCTCCCAGAGCTGTCCACCAGGTACGCTGAGACAAGTCGCAAACCGCAGACGGTATTTGACGCCATGACGCCCATTAGTCGCTTTTTGACCTTGGACTCAGGACTCCGGACTCGGAATTTTGAGTCTGACGTGCCTGACAGCCCGGCATCCACGGCGGTTTGCGGCTTGACCCGGCTTGTCGGGCTCGGCTTTCCGGGTGCTGCTCTACCCGATTACGAGTAACTTCCAATTTAGTTGCAGAATTGATGTTTTCTGGCATAATTTTTGCTTATTTTACAGTCGTGGTTATATACGATGAGTTTGCATGTTGTCTGAATTTCGGGTGTTTTTCTGATGTTTGAGGAGAAATTATAGTGTTTGGTTCCGAAAAAGATTTCGGTTTGGTGAGGGGTGGCTTCACGCTTATTGAGGTGGTTGTTTCATCTGTGCTACTTTTGGTAGTGTTGGCAGCACTTACCCACTCCTTATCTTATGTCCGCCGTACGGCTTACTCCATGGAAAAGCGTTTGGCATGCATACACACCGGGAGAGGTGTTATGGAGCAGTTTCGGGCGATGCCGTTTAATGATTCACGTCTTGCCATAGCGGGTAATAAAAGGATACCAGAGAGTATAACCATGGATGAAGAGTTCAGGGAAGAAGCCCGCTATACTGTGACGAGAGGCGTTCCGATAAATGATATTAAAATTATAACAGTAGAGTTGAAATGGGCTGAATTAACGGGAGGGCAGGGGACAGTATCGCTAACAACAAAGCACAGTCGGGTGTTGCATTGAGCAAAAATAATAACAATTTGAGTAATGAGTCGAAAGCAGGATATTCTCTTGTTGAAGTTGTTGCTGCTTCAGCTATTTCTATATTGGTGATATTGATAACGATAGGATTTCTCGTTTCCTCACTTTCTTACTGGCATGAGATCAGCGCTTCGGTAGACGCAGATAATGAGGCAGATTTGACCCTGAGTTATTTCGTATATGGAGTTGCGGGTAAGCGCGGATTAAGGGGCGCAGTGTCTGATTCCGTGAAAATAACAGAGATTGGGGATGGATGGGAGCTGGAGTACAAAACGTCAATAACCGGTACGGGAAGGAATAAATACATTTATTCGGAGTCGGAGCGTACTTTATCATTTGAGCCCGGCGGTAAAATAATAGGTTCCGGAGTTGCATTATGCGAAGTCCGAAAACTCGAACCACCGGAGCCTGAAGGTCTGGAAGTAAAAATAGAGATAGAAGCGCAGGATGGAAGCAAGACGGTTAAACGAAATGCGGAAACTATTTTGTATTTTCGCAATTGAATAAAAAAGGAGTTTAGGCGTGAAAAGTAACAGAATTTCAAATAGCAGAAGCGGCGCAACAATGGTTATTGTGATGATGATAACAGTAATCTGTACAGCCGTGATTATCGGTGTTCTGTTTATTACGAGTGTAAGAGTAAGCAGGGCATATGATCTGGTACACCTGGAGCAGGCATTTTACCTTGCAGAAGCCGGAATAGAAAGAGCTTCCGCCTGGATAAATGAAAAACTGGGGACAGGACAGGAAACTGTCTTTACAGAGGAAATCGGACCAGGGAAGTACGTTGTTCACATTAAAATGGATGACAATTCTCCTGACTCATATAATGTATACGCCACAGGTACAGTTCACAAGGTCAGCAGGGCGATAACAGTGCATGGAATGCAGTTTGTAAGTTGGTCGCAATTTGCGCTTTGGTACGACAAGGAGTCACCTTCCGGGCTTTGGATTACACCGGGTGAAGTATTTTCGGGCAGAGTTTATTCACGACCGCTGATGAAGTTTTCCCGGACAGGACTGAATACAATAGGCTCTGACGGTAAAAGGAGAGGTCCGGCACTTTTTACAGAAAAAGTTGAAACGTATCAAAGACGTATAGAATACGAGACTGGAGCCTATCCTACACTTGAAAAAGGTATAGATATGGGAGTCGCATTGCAGAGTATGGCTTCTGTAAACTTCGATCAGATGAGAGACAGGGCGTCATATCTGGAAACATCGGGGAAAGGGTTGTTGCTTGAAGGTAATGTAACAATTGAGCTCGATGGAACGACAATGACGATTAAAAGCACAAATGTAGCAGATAGACAGGCAGCTGGGAAGCCGGTAGTAAATAGAACAATCAGGGGGCACGAGATAAACCTTGTGTATGCAAAAAACTATCCGACTTACAGTTATACTTACTATGACGAACGCGGAAGACGCCAAACGAAAAGAGTAACAGAATCTGGAAATATTTCTATAGCTGCACCTAATGGCTTTACGGGTGATATGTCGATAGTTGCTCAAAATGATGTACGGATTATAGACCATGTAAGATACACGGATAACCCGCAGACAAACCCGGATTCGACAGACAAGCTGGGATTAATAGCTAAAAACAATGTAACTGTACAAACAGTTACACCGGCTGCACCGAATAACCTCGAAATATATGCTCATATTTTCAGCAAAGAAGGAGGGTTTGGTGTAGAAAATTATGATACAGGTTCATTTCGAGGCGATCTTTTTGTTTATGGCGGGATAGCAAATGACATCAGGCGTGCCGTAGGTACTTTCGCCACTGATGGAACTGGGAAACGTACTGGCTACAATAAGCAGTACTTTTTCGATGAAAGATTTAAAAGACAGCGCCCCATGAACTACCCCTATACACGAACCGAGCTCACATATAATGAGTGGGAAGGCTGATGGAAATGAAACAGATACTATTTTTCAATATGGTTTTGATATTGTTGTTGCTGACAGGTTGCAGCAAAAAGAAAGAAGCTCCGGAAGAAGCTCCAGATATCGATGAGCAGGAAGAAGAGCTCGTCCTCGATGATTCCGATGAGTGGGAGAGTCAGGACTCTGCCACATTTTATTATGATGCGAGCGAAGTTGCAGTTGAGATAGATTCCAGTTATCTGAGACAGCGCGAACACTTCGAAGAGCAAATCGAAAGTTTGCGCGAGTACTCAAAGAATGCCGATCCGGATGATCCCTACGCTCTGTCGGAGGAGCGTATTGAGGCACTTTCGCAAAATACGGATTTAATGTTTCTGTGATACCTGAATAATTAAAAGCTTATGAGGTGAAAATGTTAGTTTCCAAATTGTTTCATATTTTCGGTATATTCTGTGCCTACATGATTATACTGACGGGCTTTGCGCTTGAAATCACTACTGTTTCTCTGCCATCAGGTTTTGCAACCAAAGAGTACATTGCCGTTCTCGACGTCGATGGGGGCGAGCCTCCGTATACCTGGTCGGTTGCCCCGCAGGTAGTAGTATGGGGTGATAACAGCGAGAATCAGACAGACGTCCCCCCCCGGTCTTTCCGATGTAGTTGCAATCTCTGCCGGCGAAGATCACTGCCTCGCAATCAGGTCCGACGGCACTGTAACTGCTTGGGGTTCTAAAAGTGAAGGGCAAATAGATGTACCGGCAAATCTCCGTGATGTAATTGCTGTTGACGGTGGTTCAGATTTCAGCATGGCACTCGTGGCAGATGGTACTGTGGCAGTGTGGGGGTCAAATGATTACGGACAGGCAGATATTCCACTTGGTCTGACCGACATTACTGCCATTTCTGCAGGTTCGCATCACTGCCTTGCCCTGAAATCTGACGGTACCGTGGTTGCCTGGGGTGATAATGAAGATGGGCAGGCGGATGTGCCTGCGGATCTTGAAAATGTAGTTACAATTGATGCCGGTGATTATTATAGCCTGGCTCTCAAATCAGACGGTACAGTTGTGGCGTGGGGCTCTAATATCAGCGGAGAGACAGATGTGCCGGAGGAAGCTACAAATATAGTAAAAATAGCCACTGGATACGGGCATTGCATTGCCACCCGCAGTGATGGCACTTTGATTGCATGGGGTTTCAATTTTTTTGGTCAATGCGATTATCCGGCAGAAGTAACAAATGCGTTGTTCATTGCAGCCAATGGCTATTCAAATCTGGCTATTATGGAAGATGGTTCAGTAACTGCGTGGGGTTATAATGAGGATGGACAAATTAATGTTCCTTATGGACTGACCGATGTCATTGGAGTTTCAGGCGGTTATACGCATAGTATGGCACTGCGAAGCAGGGCAACACAGCTTCAGCCCGGTTTATTCTGCTCGGCAGATGGTGTTGTTTCAGGGGTGCCCATACAGTTCGGGACGAATACTGTAACGTTTCAGGTGAGAGATTATTACGGAAATATTGCTGAAAAGACTTTTGAAATTTTTGTAGAAGCAGTACCTGTTACATCTTCAGGTATTCCCATATGGTGGTTGCAGGAGTATAACCTGGCAACAGACGGTTCGGATGATTTTGTTGATACGGATGGAGACGGGCATTCGAATTTTGAGGAATGGATTGCAGGCACCGTTCCAACAGACCCGGCTTCAGTTTTAAAGATAGAATCGTTTTCTTATGACCCTGTTGAATCCGGTTTCAGAATCCGGTGGAGAAGTGTTCCCTGGAAAAGGTATATTGTGGAGCGTGGCATCGCTCAGGGCGGATCAATTGTTTTTGAAGTATTGGCAGCAGATATTGCGAGTGAAGAGGATTTTGCTGAATTTGCGGATGCTGATGAGCCTGAGTCTAATGCTGTTTTCTATAGGATAAGAACGCGATTGCCGAAGTAATAAAATTATGCCCCAGGAGGTTTCTCCTGAGGCATAATGTACTCTGTTTATTGTTTTACTTGTTTATCACTGACTAATTGCGATTTTACGCGGTTGTAACTCAGCTCGCTTGGGGAGCTTCACGGTCAGGATACCATTTGCAACTTTCGCCTTTATTGATGTCGGATCAGCCTGCTCAGGCAGATCGAGTGAAACAGCGTAGTTGCAGACGGGAAATTCGCGTGCCATGCATTTGAAATCTGCAGGTGGTGAAAATTTATTGTCGGTTCTGAGCATGAGAGTGCGATTCTCGACATTCAGATCTACGTCTTCTTTTCCTACCCCGGGAATTTCATAAGTTATTACATAGCCTTCTTTATCCTCTGCTACATATACAGACGGTGTAACCGACTGGTACTGGTATGAGCAGCGTTTTTCAAGATCTTTAGCTTCTTTGTTCATTTTAAACTCCTTCCTGAAATTTGTTTGACTGTTTTGCCACAAATTAATTTTCTGTGTCGATGGTGATTTTCTTCAGCTTGGCGGATTCTGATTTCGGCATTTCCAAACGGAGTATCCCGTTTTTAAAAACAGCTTTTGTTTTATCCGCATCTATGGAGAACGGCAGTTCTATTCGGCGTTTGCCTGATTCTGACATTTCCTTCGCCTTATCTTTGGGGGCGACCTCAATTACTACTGCTTGCGGCTCAAGCTTTATGTCAACATCGTCAGGGTTTTTGCCGGGCATCTCAAAATCGATTACCGCAGCCTTGTCGCTTACGTAAAAATTGGCTGGCGGGAAACGTCCTTCGATACGGCTCGCCAATGTCCGGAACATGCTGTTGAATGGTCTCTCGGCATTAAGCATTTCGTTGAGGATATTCCATGGGCTTATATTAAAGAATTTATCGTTGTTCATTTTTCTTTCCTTTCATCTCTCTTGTGGGAGACGCTTTTATAATTAGCATTACCCGTGCCAACGCAAAAACAGCGATAAAAACAACAAAAACAACCCATAAGATCACTTTTGGACTATAAGGTTTAGACATATTGTCCCTGATTGCGACATATTGTCTCTACCAGGGCTCGGAGGCGGAGCCATAATCAAGGCACTCCTCCCACTGATCACTGTCCGACCTGCAGAGAAACGAAGTTGACGTAACGTTAATGCAATTGTTTCTTGTTTTTTGCTTTCGTTTTTATTATATTCAGGGCTTTAAAAAAAACAGGTAAAGCGGGTTAACAGTTCGCTAAATCTCTTGATTCTAGTCAGAAATTATATTTTAAGGAAGCATGATTATGAGTAAAAAAGTTTGCTGGGGAATAATTGGTGCTGGTGCTATTGCGAATGCTTTTGCTGATGGGGTAGTTCGCTCTGAAACAGGTAAACTGGTTGCAGTTGGCTCGCGCTCTCTTGAGAAGGCGGAAGCTTTCGCTGAAAAATGGGGAGTTGCGCGTGCTCACGGCAGTTATGAGGCATTGCTTGCAGATGAAAGCGTCCAGGCTGTATATATAGCAACTCCTCACCCGATGCATCCCGAGTGGGCAATTAAGGCTGCTGAAGCGGGCAAACATATTTTGCTCGAAAAGCCGATGGCGATAAATTCATATCTGGCTGAAACAATTTTGGAAGCGGTCGTTGAAAATAATGTGTTTTTCATGGAAGCGTATATGTATCGCTGTCATCCTCAAACAGCTAAACTTGTTGAGCTTATCAGGGAAAAAGCAATCGGCGATGTGAATGCGATGGAGGCATCATTTACATTCCGCTCTGAATACTCCCCCAATTCTCGCCTGTGGAACAATGATCTTGCCGGAGGAGGAATCCTCGATGTTGGAGGCTATGCCACTTCTATTACACGTCTTGTTGCCGGGGCAGCTGTCGGGAAGCCCTTTGCGGATCCCGTTACAGTGTGCGGCGTCGGCAAGCTACATGAAGAAAGAGGCGTTGACTGCTGGGCTGTTGGAGCAATGAAGTTTGATAATGGAATTGTTGGCACTATCCGTACCGGTATTGGTCTTGCTGCCGATAATTCCTTCCGTGTATTTGGTTCCGAAGGCAGCATAGTAGTGCCCGACCCGTTTGCAGCATCAAGGCAGGGGTCACAGAACGGCAGGATAATTGTACGTAAAAACGGAGCACCGGAACAGATCATTGAAATTCCATCTGAATTGACGAGCTATGTGTATGAGGCTGATGTGTGCGGCAGGGCAATACTGGCAAAACGTACGGAAGCAGAGGCTCCGGCTATGACCTGGGAAGATTCGCTTGGAAATCTGCGAGCCCAGGATCAGTGGCGTGCAGCAATTGGTCTGACTTACGAAAGTGAGAAGACTAAATCTCTCGGTTCGCTGACACCGGCAAACAGACCTCTGGCACTTAATAGAAATGCACCTGCACCGGACATGATGCTGCCGGGTCTCGACAAGCCGATGTCCCGCCTGGTTTTTGGTGTTGACAACCAGAGTACAATGGTTCATGCCTCGGCAGTATTTGATGACTACTTCATGCGCGGCGGTAATGTTTTTGATACGGCATTTGTGTATGGATTTAAACGCTCACATTTGCTGGGACAATGGATAAAAGCGCGCGGTGTCGAGGACAAGGTTGTTGTTATAGCCAAGGGGGCACATACACCATATTGCAACCCTGAAGATCTGGAGT
>JAAZFF010000413.1 GCA_012511845.1 Lentisphaerota bacterium | reverse complement strand
GATGGACTCGATAGCCAAACAGGGAATATCCGGAACACTGCTTACACTTCCTGAAGAATTCCCAACTTCCAGTGACGTTGCCAATATGTCGGTTCTAGGTTGCGATCTTGCAAGTGAGTACTGTGGTCGCGGGGTCCTCGAAGCAGCAAGTCAAGGCATAAAACTTTCTTCAGAAGATGTTGCTTTTCGATGCAACCTTATTACTGTTGCTCCCGATGGTTCACTGGCTGATTTTTCAGGCGGTCATATAGCGCAAGAGGATGCAGAAGAAATAATTACGTATTTGAATGAGCATCTTGCAACTGATAAAATACGCTTTTATCCTGGAGTCAGCTACAGGAACTTGCTTATTCTTTCAGGCAGCGAATTTTCACCGGACGTATTCTGTGAGAAGCCTGATGATAATTCCGGCAATATCGTGGCTGAGCACATGCCAAGGATTGAAGAAGGAGTTGAAGGCGCCGATATTACCTTGAAAACAATTATGGAGCTGACGGCTAAAGCAGCAAAATTGCTGCCGGATGCCCCCATTAATATCAAAGCAGCAGCTGAAGGTCGTTTGCCGGCAAACGCAGTCTGGTTCTGGAGTCCGGGACGTGCAGGCTCGATGCGAACTCTCTCTGAACGACACGGTATCACGAGTGCTGTAATTTCTGCTGTTGATGTTATAAATGGTCTCGGTCGCTGTCTGGGCATGAATGTTATCCCTGTTGAAGGAGCTACGGGTTATATAGATACAAATTACGAAGGAAAAGCTCAGGCAGCAATAGAAGCTGCAAAAAATCACGATCTCGTTTATGTGCACGTTGAGGCAATAGATGAAGTATCTCATGCGTGTGATCTTGATTTAAAGATAAAAGCCATAGAGGATTATGATTCCAAAATTGTACGTCCGGTTATGAATGCGTTGGGAGATTCCTATACATACGTTATTCTTCCCGATCATCCTGTACCTATCTCTCATGGTAAACATACACGTACGCCGCCTCCGGTAGCTATTTGCGGACCCGGGATTGAGCCGGACAATTTGCAGTCATATGATGAAACTGAAGCACAAAAAGGAGCTCTTGGAGAGTTGGTTGGTCCTGATTTGATGAATTTCCTTTATCCTACAGAAAAATAAATGAAGATACTTGTTACTGGTGGTGCCGGCTACATTGGTAGCCATACGTGCGTAGAGGCAATAAAAGCTGACCATGAAGTAGTTGTCCTGGATAACTTTTCCAATTCTTCCGGTATTGCACTGGATCGTATTGCAGAAATAACCGGCGTACGCCCTGTAGTAGTGGAAGCGGATCTGCTGGATACACCTGTGGTAGAAAAGTTGTTCAAGGAACATTCCTTTGACGCTGTAATCCATTTTGCAGGTTTTAAAGCTGTGGGGGAATCCGTTTCCGAGCCATGGAAATATTTTCATAACAATCTTGTCAGCACACTTGTGCTTCTCGATGTCATGAGGGCGAATAATGTTTTCAACCTCGTATTCAGTTCTTCCGCTACTGTGTACGGAGATCCGGAAGTTGTGCCTATAACAGAGTCGGCACCTTTATCGGCATTAAATCCGTATGGCAGAACAAAACTCTGGATAGAGGATATGCTGCGTGATATAGCTGCTGCAGATTCAAGATGGCATTTCATCTTGCTGCGCTATTTTAATCCTGCAGGAGCTCATGAAAGCGGCTTGATCGGTGAAGATCCAAATGGAATCCCCAATAATCTTATGCCGTATATTACACAGGTTGCTATAGGCAAACTTAAAGAACTTACAGTTTTCGGGGATGATTACCCAACTCGCGATGGTACTTGCATTCGCGACTATATTCATGTTTCCGATTTGGCTGAAGGACACATAAGTGCTCTTGATGTTATAGAAAGCGTGAAGGGATGTATCCCGATAAATCTCGGTACAGGTGAAGGGTATACTGTACTGGAACTTGTTCATGCCTTTGAAAGAGCAATAGGCAAGCCGCTTCCTCATAAAATCGGACCACGTCGCCCCGGTGATTCAGCAGCAACCTTTGCCGATCCTTCACTTGCCCTTGAGTTGTTGGGGTGGAAAGCCAAAAGGGGTATTGATGAAATATGCAACGATGCCTGGAACTGGCAGTCAAAAAATCCAAACGGCTATCAGACCCGGTAAGCCTGGTGGTTTTCTCATACGCCGCAGACTGTAGCACAGACATGTTTATCTGTGCCCATTTGCTGAGCGCTGGGACCGCGAGGCTCCGTACTCGCATCGTGGCAGTAAAGCCTTCGCAACTTCGAGTGAAATATTCCCAGCATTAAAGCTTTTCGTGCCTTTAGCGTTTTTCGCGGTTCAAATCTTGCGGCGGTTTCTGAGAAACACGCCCTACCTTCAGAACACCTTACCTCGGCGTCTTGTTTTTGGCATCAATTAGCTTCTAATGCCCTGTATTATCAGTGATATGGAGCAGATTTAACTAATAAAAGATAAAATTGCAATTGGAAAACAGAATGACACT
>JAAZFF010000412.1 GCA_012511845.1 Lentisphaerota bacterium | reverse complement strand
GGTCAACGCGTCAACGCAACCGAGCTGTTTCATCATCTCAGCCAGCTCATTGAGCGTCATACCATAGGACGTAGGAGCCTGACGACCGTCATTGACAAACAAAACAACTGTTCCATCGGCGCGCAACCCGATAGCAGTACGAGGGTTGCGCTCAGACTGTGCGTGCGTTTCGGGTGCACGTGATGTCACAATGTCACCATCCTTAAGGATGATGACATTGCCGCCCATCGCTTCGACCACGTTTTCATCAATCGGCTCACTGCCGTAGCGAATTTCGGCCGTGCCATCATTCAGAACCGCAAAATAGTCGTTGGCTGTGTTGGTTGGGTGACATTCTTTGCCGTTCATAACCAGCGCACCCGACGGCTCGCCGGTTGCCATGTTGAAGAAGTTGGCATTGACAGCACCGACAACCTTTGTATCAGGGTTCTGTTGTTTCAGTTTGTTTTCTGCGGCGGCAGCCTGATCAGTCGTAGATTGCATACCCCAGTTTGTTCCCTGATAATCCTTGTAGCCAGCTTTAATGGTAACGTTGGGATTTTTAAGATCAACTTCAAGTACATAGCCGAGATTCTGCTCGGTTCCTGTCTGGTTATTTATGAGAATATCTGTTTCGGCAATACCGGGAGCAACCCTATACTCCGTCTCGGAAATAATACGGTTATAGTCCATGCCACCTTTTGGTTCGCTTGCGAACGCCGATAATGGCATTAACGATAGAACCAAATTTAAAGTTAAAATCCCGGGAATAACTCTCTTTTTTATCAAATCCATATTATATTCCCACTTTCTCTGTTTGCCAGGCTTTCTATTTTTTCAGAAAGCGCATCAGCAAAATGATTTATTGTTATTTTGCAAAGGGGGAAGCCGAAGCTCCCCCCCACTTGTTGTATAGCTCTTGCAACTCCTGATTATTTACCCATATATCTATACAGGAATGTAACCATTTGTCCACGCAGGCAGTTATCTGCGGGGCTGAATGCAGTTGCAGAGGTACCCTCTGTGATGTGGTTTTCAGCGGCCCAGAGAACTGCGTTGTAATAATACTCGCCAGCCTTTACATCAGGAAACTTGTTGTCCACTGCACCCCCGGCTTTCTTGCCGTCATAGCGGTACAGGAAGGTGACAATCTGCGCTCTGGTGCAGTCTGCATCGGGAGCAAACTCATCGCCGCCTACGCCATCAGTAATGCCTTGTTCAACTGCCCATGCAACAGCCTTTGCATAGTATGCGTCTGTTCCAACATCAGAGAAACTATTCATGCTTGCAGGTTCCGGCTTTCCGGCAGCTCTCCAAAGGAATGTCACAACCTGTGCACGAGTCACAACACCATTCGGAGTGAAATGCGTTGTATCCGTTCCTTCAGTGATGCCGTTCGCAGCAGCCCAGCGTACTGCATCTGCATAATAGGCACTCTCAGCCACGTCAACAAACGGAAGGGCAGTTACTTCTGCAAGAACATATTCAGAGAAGTGCGGCGCAATAAACGTTACACTTTTAGTTGTTTCATCGTATGTAGCGTTCATTTTGGTCAGTTTGCCGGAATCATCCAGGTAATAGACCACAACAACAGCCTTTGCATCCTTTTTCGCATAAGGAACCGTCACAGCAGCACTGCCGCCACCAAAGTCGGAGATCGTCTTGCCGCCGGATGTCAACGTTGCCTTAACGATAACTGCATTACCAAGTCCCTCAACAGAACTCTTCTGAGCAGAGGAAAGCTCCTTTTTGTCAACTGTCTCGATATTCAGCGCAATGTCCTTGCCTGTAGCGGCTTCGGAAATGGCTTCCACGGCAGCAGCATCAAATGCAACTGTTCCGGTGGAGAGCTTTATCTCAAGTCCAGAGGACGCGGATTCTGCAATCGTTTTAACAGATGCAACCGGAAGCTTCACTTCATCCACCTTTTTATCAAGGCCGGAGAAATCGATGCTGATCACATCGGTATTTGCCTTGTTGATTTCAGAAGCAGGAATCTCGCTTACGATCGCGGCGGTGCCACTAATCTGGGCCTTAACGTCAATGCTTTTGCCATTTCCCGAAGCATGGATATCCACGGCAGACACGGCACCGCCACCACCACCTGAAATTGGCGTCGTCGGAGTTGTCGGAGTTGTCGGAGTTGTCGGCGTTGTCGG
>JAAZFF010000411.1 GCA_012511845.1 Lentisphaerota bacterium | reverse complement strand
GGATGGACTCTTGTTGCTACTGAAACTGTCACAACAACAGGACCTTTAGGGGTGTTTGTAACAGGGCTTATGCTTGACGAAACTTATTCTTTCCGCCATTCAATCGAAACCTCGGCAGGGGTTATTGGTTCACACTCTGTCTTTTCACTTACTACTAGGGCATTGGATACGCCGGAGACCTTCATTGAATCACAAGGCTATGCTTTTGCTGACTGGTCCATTTCCAACATCTGGGTACATGGACCATACGACAGACATTATCCGTCAATCCCCGGTGACATTGCAGGATTTTACCTTGGCTCTCTTGATGCAAAGCGCACCTATCTCATTTCGGAAGATGTATCAGTGGCAATATTGCGTTCATACGAAGGAATGCACCCTGATAATCATCTTGTTATAGATGCTGCTCCGGAAACCAATCCAACTTTTACGTTCGATTCCGGTGATCTCGATGTACCCGGCATGATAGACGTAACTCGTGATTTGCAGCAACGTTATGTAAACATAGATTTCGGTACATCTACTAATACATCACTTACAGTAAATCTGGCGAACGATTTTGAAATTCGTGACGGTCAGCCACGAGAACAAAACGTGTGGTTCTACGCACCCATAACAGGTGGTAGCACTGAGAACCCTCTTTCGTTCAAGATTGTCGGAACCTTGGATAATCAATGGATTGGACGTACCGTGTGGCTGCTCAATACGGACAACTCATTCAGGGCAGACTTGGTTTGCGGAGATGTTCTTTATCCTCAGGCGAACATGCGTATCAAGGTGGGCAACAATTCTATAGCATTTAAAAACTCAATGCTTGGAGATCCTGAAAACACGATAACACTGCATGAGAAGGGAAGCCTTTTCGTTTTCGCCAGTAAATCAACTTCTGTGCTGCCACGCACAATTCGCGGATGCGGAGAGGTTTCATCTGTCTGGAATGCAGGTAATATCTGGGGAATTACATTTACTGAAGGAACAGTTCTCGATCCGTGCAATTCTGAAGGTGATTCGTTCGGGACACTGAAAATATCTGTCGGCACACTTGCTACAGACCCCCAGTGTAAGGTATGAATTTGATGTTGATGCACAAAGCGATGAATCCGATAGTTTGAACATCGTTTGCTCAGATACATCTCTCCACCTGGAGGGCAGTGTCCTGATAAGACCTAATCTGAATTACGGATATGTCGGTCAAACCTGGACTGTTATAACCATTCCTGCCGGAAAACTTGAGACAGTTTCAATGAGCTTGCAAAATGCTCCAGACAGCATACGTGTAGCTTATAACCTTGAAGGTGATGCTGAGAGCGGCTGGACAATTACTGCAACAGCCTTGCCTTTGCAGACTATTATTATGCTCCGGTAATTTGTTCATTCTTCAAATATTTTAAAATTTAATCATGAAGACATATCTTTCCCTTTTCCTTTATATAGCCACTGCTGTTTCTATTTTTGCTGATGCCGGGGTTATGCCGCGAACGTTATTTGATCCGACAGTTCCCGGAGCTGAAAAACAACTCCAGATAAGTGGAGATTCCGGTTCTCAGATGATCGCAGAAATAAAAGATGAAGCACTCGTTCTCACATTAAAGCCGGGCGAATCCAATTGGCCCGGCATGCAGATTGTTCCAGCCGGCAGTGCCAGGTTATGGGATTTGTCTATATATGGTCATGTGGAAATGAAAGTGGAAAATCTTGGCGACAACATGGAGCTTATCAATCTTCGTATGGATAACGCTTCATCTCCTGAAAACAGGAATCCCTGGAATGCGGAAATGGCTCGCATAGGACCCGGGAAGAGTGCAGTAATTCGTGTTTTCTTCGGTTATTCATACAACTTTCAACGTGCCTATCC
>JAAZFF010000410.1 GCA_012511845.1 Lentisphaerota bacterium | reverse complement strand
CTTCGGACTGGGATATCTCGTCGAGAATTTGGCGTACGGCAGTTTTGTCAAATTTAGCACCCACATGGTTATACAACAGGGCACAGATGTTGTCGAAAGAGAGGATGAAATCTTCGAGTAGCTGCATGATGGCAATGGACTTGCAGATTCTCACGGCAAGCTGATTGCCGTTGAATATTTTTATGGCTTTATCAGCTGCCATCACAATTTCCCTGGCTGAATTGCGCTCCATGTCGGAACGAAGCACATCGTAAAAATGATCCGGCCCGGCCAACTGACCAATCGTGGCATCGGCCAAGTGGTTGTCTACGAGAATATCGCGAATTAGGCGGATGACGGAGCGCAGCCCCACGCCGCCTGTTCGACTCGCTAACTTCTGTAACAGTGAGAGCAGAATGTCAATATGTACCGGCAGGAAAGGATAGAGATTGGCGAAAGATTCCTCGGAAAGCACTTGATTGTAGATGCTGCGTTGTTGGAGCTCAAGGTGAGTGCTATTTTTGAGAATGCCCTCATTCTTCTCAAAGAGTTGTGAGAGGTATTCCTGCCCCTCCTTCGACTTGCCCAACAGGCGCTTGGTGATAATCTCCTTGATGTCATTGGCCTCGATGTCTACCTTGATGGGGAAGCGGTCGTTTAACCGAAACAGTTCGTTGGAGTTGAGCTGTGCCTGACGGTTATCCTCCGTCAGGGTCTGTTGTGCAGTGGCAATTACCCATACTTTACCCCGGAATTCATCTTTGAGAATCTGCATCATACCCTGCAAATTCAAGATAAGATCAACGTTTGATGCTACATACTGACCCACCTCGTCGAGCACGAAAATTAGTTTGTCCTTGCCGGTCTTCTCCTTTATCAACTTATATAGACGAGTCAAGCGCTCTTTCTCGTTTAACGCGCTGCTCAGATTGATATTGTCATAGCTTTCGCTATCGGGAAAATAGACAGGTAGCAAGCGGGGGGCAAGACTGGAGGCAATCAGATTGGCCGCGAGGTCGTTACTCTCCACATCTTCCCATCTCTTGTGTTTGTCCTCTAGAACGATGCGGCAAAACTCCTCATATTGACCCTCACTGTGGAGCATGTCAACAAAGCACATCACCTTCTGGTCGGTCGATTTGGTAATGCCCAACAACTTTAAGGTTTCGAAATAAATAATATCAGTGACTGTGGACACCTTGCCGGCCACCGACTGGGTGCTTAGGTCAATCATCACCACCTCGGGATTGTGACGGTTGATGATGGTCCTGTGCATGGCAGTAATGGCTGTGTCGTGGATGCGGCTCATCAGCTTATCACCAAAGGTAACTCCGTCAATCATCAGGCTTTTGTCGAATGAAAGACCCAGGTATTTGGCAAAAGAACTCTTTCCGGAGCCATAAAATCCAGAAACCCAGATGCCGATCTCCTTGCTCGTATTGTCGAAAGCATGCTGGAGGTCCAGGAGCACATCCTCATAATTGCGATGTAGCTTTTCGGTAACCACATACTCCTTGATTTCACTACGCAAGTCTTCAACCGTCTTCGCTCCAAAGGTTACGACACTTTCAATTTCACGATTAAGCTTTTTAGAGGGATCGAATAGATCTTGTATCTTGTGCATGGGTACTGATTTTAGAAGTTGATTGAACGATAATTGCCATCCTGACTATAGATGCCCATGAACGATCGGGCTGTGCCCTGGGTCTCGCCAGGGTATAATACCAGCATGGGGATTTTTATCTTGTTGTAAATTTTATTTTCAATGACGCCCATCATGTTGAAAGGGTGGAGCATCTCCACATCCTTGATGACGAGGAGAGGCTGAGATTCCTGCACGTATTCCTCCTGAATGTCAATCAGCGTTTTTTCGAGATAATCACTGTTGGCGATTTCTTGCTTGATACTGTTGTACATTTCCGTTTCTTCAACACTTGGGTCTGTCCAGATGTCGCGATATTCGTGACTGTTGATGAACTTGTCTATCAACTCTCCCATAGAAACCACGTGGGTGGTAAAGCCGAAATATTCAGCCTTTGGATACAGGAAGGTTTCGAGTAGATTACGCACAACAAACACCTCCTCAGGCTGGTAGACCATATAGGCGATGGGGCTGTTACCTGTGGGAGACAGTTTGCCGGGCTTATGCAAGTAAAGCAAAGCCTTTTCTATTTTTTCTTCATAATGTTTCATTGATAAACTCCTCCATTGATTGATAATTCCACGATATAGTCATTAGCTCACCAGAACATTGTGCTATGTAACCACCTTTTATAGAAAGTTCCATAATATGCTGCTGCACTTTGTATTTGTCCAAACCAAACAATTGCCGATCTCCGTGATTCCATATTGCCAAATCCGACAGACCGGCAAAATGGAGCTCGTGCATTAAGTAGAGCACGGTAAAATCGGCAATCTCGTAGGGCAGAATTTCGCTACGTTTGCTGATGAAGTCGAAATCAACCAGGACTGCTTTTACATAGCTGGAACTGCGTTTTTGAATGGACTCGCCCCATTGAGCCTGGCCACTTTCAACGATCTGTTTGATATAGTTTTGTATGTTGTCTGCGGGGATCCGTGCAATATTACTTTCACGAAACGTATTCAGATGTTTAGTTACATAATCATACATCACAGCGTTTTCACGGGCACAATAGAGCATCAGCAATTGTTTGAATTGCGGAAGCATCAGGCCCCTACCGCGGATAGTCTTCAGCCAGAAGGCGACCTTTGGGTTTCGTTTGAGGTAACGTGGATAGAACACCAATTTAACAATGTCCATACTTCGCTTATCGGTACTTTTGCTCAGAGAATTATGTTCACGCACGTACGTCGCAAGGGATTCCTTCGTAGTATTCTCTTCACAAATAGATAGTAATTGCAACGTTTCTTCAATGAGTCCGCATCCTTTTCCTAATTGTATGGTGTATTTCGTATTTCTCATCAATCAAAAAATGGGAAGGATTTAACATTGTTTTGAAACGAATATCTGTAGTGTGAAGCACAAAGTCGGAGGATGGTATCAATCTCGTTTGGCGAAAACATGCCAATATTTACTGGTAGAAGACCATGATTGGTGACAATCGTATCCATGCTCTTTAGATAATCATCCTCATCATCTGCAAGAAATGTCCGGTCAATATTCTCTTTCTTGAGGTAATCCAAAACTTCCTTTTCTGCTTGGACCGGCATTTTGAACAGTGAATACACTCCACCGGAAAACATGTTGTGCTCTTTGCGCATGAACTCCAAGATCAAATTGTAATAGGCCATTTGACCTGACCTGGGGAATAAGTAGTTCATCATATCTGATGCGCCTGCTTTATCGATATCGCTCCAAAAGCCGGCTTTGATGCCAGCTTTATAGACAGACATGCGCATTCTCAATATGTCTTTTATATTTTGTTGTGTCATACTTTATCTGTTCTGAATAATGATCACATTTTCGTTTTTTGAAGATGTGCTGGAATTAAGGAGATCTTTCACGTCAACTTCCAATACTTCTGCAATTCTCAAAAGCATTTCGAGTGTGGGCTGTGCGGTGTTGGTACACCATTTGGAAACAGTGGCCTGATCTTTGTTAAGCTTTTCTGCAAGCCACTTATTCGTGCGTTTCTTTTCTGCAAGCACAACCTTTAAACG
>JAAZFF010000409.1 GCA_012511845.1 Lentisphaerota bacterium | reverse complement strand
TTGTAAGGCTGCGCAGAAGGTACCTGTCGTGCGAAATCAATAAAAGTGTACCCTGATAATTGCGCAAATAGTGCTGCAGCCATTCAACAGCTGGGAGATCCAGATAGTTGGAAGGTTCGTCAAGCATAAGAAGATCAGGCTCTGTTACGAGTGTCCGTATCATTTCAGCTCTCATTTTCCATCCGCCGCTGAATTCTGCAAATGGGCGCTCCAGTTCATCGGGTTTAAACCCCAGACCGCAAAGGGCTTCCTTTACACGCGACTCAATATCATATCCGCCCAAATGCTCGAATTCAGTTTGGAGATCTCCCAATCTATTGAGAGCCTGGTTACGTTCCTGGGGATCGGTTGGAAGCTCTTTTTCGATTGTATGGATTTGGTGTTCCAGCTCTCTCAGGCGCCTGGAGGCTCTGAGTGTATAAGAGAGCAGGGTGTCGTCATGATTCCATTTGCTGAGTTGCTGGTGAAGATGACCTACAGTTGGTTTTGTTCCTTCAAAAACTACATGACCTCGCTGAGGAGATATTTCTTCGGAAATCAAATTAAAAATTGTTGATTTCCCAGCACCGTTCGGTCCTGTGATTCCGCAGCGTTCACCCTGGTTGATTTTAAAAGAAACACCTGATAATACATCCTGTGTTCCAAAATTGATGTTTACTTCCTGAAAAGAAATCATCTGGAGGGTGACCACTCCTGCGGCTTATTCAGTTCGGCGTTGTAATCTTTAGCGAGTTTATCCAGGATTCCATTAACAAATCTGCCTGATTCGCGCGTACCGAAAAATTTGCATATATCAACAGCTTCATTTATTATAACAGGGTGAGGTGCTTTTTGCTTTGCAAAGAATATTTCATATATACCCATCCGCAACACGTTCCGCTCAACATTGCCGATGCGGCTGATATCCCAGTTGGTGGCACAGGAGGAAATACGGTTGTCGATTTCCTCCCAATGTGACATAACCCCGTTAACAATATTTTCAGAGAAGGCACGTATATGGGGCGGAGGCTGTTTTTCCGGTATATCCGGATTTCGAAGCCGTATCTGTCCATCCCAGAATTCCTGAAAAAATGTTTTCAGTTCCCTTTCCTCATCAGGATTCAGATCTATCTGGAAAAGCATTTGAACAGCCCACTCGCGTGCTTCACGTCTAGTTGACATATTTATACTAAAGTTGACTTACGATTAAATTTGGTTTAAAACTGCTACAATTTCGATTGCAGCTGCAGCCGCATCCCATCCCTTGTTACCGGCTTTTGTTCCTGACCGTTCGACAGCTTGCTCAATGGTGTTAGCTGCAACCAGGCCATTAATTACAGGAACATCATACTCCAAGCCTATAGAAGCGAGGGCTCTTGCAACTTGAGTATTTATAAGCTCTGCATGAGGTGTAGCTCCCTGAATCACACAACCCAGTGCTATTACTGCATCAAATTTCTTGGACTTGGCAATTCTTTGTGCGGCAATCGGAATTTCAGAAGCTCCGGGAACCCTTACTACTGTTATATCTTCATCAGCAGCTCCATGTCTTGCCAGACAGTCCTGCGCGCCTTTCAGCAGCTGTTCAGTGAAAAAACTGTTGAACCTGCTGATTACAATGCCGAATTTTTTGTCTTGAGCTTGAAGAATACCTTCAATAATTTTCATATGTATGCCTCCGTATAATTAAACCGTTATATTAGCCTTAATGTTGTATTAAAAGCAAGCGATTAGCTTTTGTAAAGCCATTCAGAGCATTTTTCCAATCATCCATAACACAGATGCCGCATTTCTTAAGTGCCGCATTTTCGAGTATGGAATTTTGTGGACGCCGTGCAGGGGTAGGGTAGTCTGCAGTTGTACACGGTTCCATCTTGAAAGGTACATTCATTAATGTTAAAAACTCTTTTGCAAACCCATACCATGTGGTATAGCCCTGACTTACAGCGTGGAATAAACCTGTTGGCTTCTCAGTACACTCTACAAGTTGTTTGATTTGAGTTGCCAGGTTGTAAGACCAGGTCGGGCAACCGAATTGATCGTCTACAACACGGATTGTTTTTTCTGAATCAGCCATTGCAAGCCGCAACATGGTTTTAAGAAAATTTTTACCATGTGCACCGTACAGCCATGCTGTTCGCAGTATTGCATAGTCGCACCCTGAAGCCTGTATCGCCATTTCACCCTCACGTTTGGTTTTGCCGTACACAGTGCAAGGATTCGCTTCATCTGTTTCGAGCCAAGGTTCGGGAATATCGCGATCACCGCTGAAAACGTAATCTGTTGAAACATGAATCAAATAGATGTTGTTTTCCCTGCATTCTGAAGCGAGTATTGCCGGTCCATCAGCGTTTACAGCGCGACAAAGTTCTTCATCAGATTCAGCCTTGTCAACTGCAGTGTATGCTGCGCAGTTGACAAGGATATCCGGTTTAAACTCCATAATTGCCCTCGTTACGGAGTCTTTTGAAGTTATATCTATGTGGGGCAGGTCGAGTCCCCGCACGTTATGCCCTGAAAGCACATCCATGCAGTCAACACCGAGCTGCCCCGCAGATCCTGTAATAAGTATTTTTGGCATTATCAGACGTTTTGTATTGAGTCCCTGATTTCCTTTATCATTGCTTCCATGCGATGACCGTACTCTACATACATTGCATATTTTCGATCATCGTCGGTTTTTACCGATTCATCATGGTAAACAGCACCGAGGTGCGGCTCAATAGAAATTCCGCCATCGTACCCGGACTTAATCAGGTCTTCCATTACTTTTCTAACGTCTCCATCTCCAAGACCGGGATATGTATAATCCAGTTTTGTTCCGTTCCAGGTGCCATCTTTGATATGTATATACACAACGTGTTGTTTTACAGCTTCGTAGAATTTCCAGGAAGACTGTTTGGGGTATGGTTCAGGGAAGGTCCGGTCGTCGGAGCCGACTGGATTTCCTGTATCATACACCAGTTTCAATCCGGGAACATTGTCGATTAATGCCAGAGTATAGCTCCAGCCCATGCCTCCGTAATTGTTGCAGTTTTCATGTACCGGCTGAATGCCTGCCTCGAGAAACATGTTTGTAAATACGCGCAGTCTTTCGAAGCGTTCTTCTTTCATCTGATCTTCCGCCGAACGATCAGGCATTACAGCATAACTCATTATTCGAACAAGCTTTGTTCCAATGCGCTTCATACGCGGTATGGCACGCTTTACTGCTGCCATATCCTCATCAACCGGTTTGTCAATATGTTTCCCCCAGTTTGCAATTGTGGAGCCGAAGCAGTTTACATGGAT
Source organism: Lentisphaerota bacterium (assembly GCA_012511845.1). Lineage (GTDB taxonomy): Bacteria > Verrucomicrobiota > Kiritimatiellia > RFP12 > UBA3636 > JAAZFF01. Next base: position 2,360 of record JAAZFF010000409.1, on the reverse strand, counting down.
CCCCGCATCTTGCAGTTTTCCATAAGCTACATCAAAAGCGGCATCATCGAGATCATGAATATTCACTCCATCAATGTTGCGTGCTTCTATATTGCTCCACCCGAGCTCCTTGGTTGCTTTAATCTGACCATCCAGAGAAACAGATGCCTCATCGGCGAATCCTGTCATATACATTGTAAATTTCCTTTGTTTTATTAAACATTAAAACTTGATGCCATTTCATTGGCACTGGCTTTTCTTACTGTTTTTGTTTTTTTGACCTTTGAACCTGCGATCAATTTTCTTAGTTCTGTTGCATAAGAATTTGAATTCAGCGGCAACTGAACAGTTTTGTTCTTCAATGAGGAAAATATCATGGCATTAGCGAGCTCAACAGAGTTGATTCCCTCCTCAGCTGGAGCAATAAGCTCTTCTCCATCGAGAATTGCATTTACAAAGTTCTGCAATATTCCATTGTGCTGCGCCCCGCTGCCTTCTGCCGGTATATCAAAAAACCATGTTTCCGGACGTGCAAAACTGGCTTTGGACGTTTTCAGGAAAGTTTTTTGACCAATGGTATTTTTCTCCCACTTGATTTTATTGTCTTCGATTACGATTTTCCCGTTTTCTCCGCATACTTCAAGACGGTTTGTTCCCGGGGCCTCTCCGGTCGTGGTTATGAACACGCCTGTTGCACCGTTGGGATATTTCAGGTATGCCGTAACAGAGTCTTCCACTTCAATCTTGTGGTATTTCCCAAATTCACAAAATGCCCTTACTGCTGAAGGCATTCCAAAGAGCCATTGCATCAGGTCAAGATTATGCGGACACTGGTTGAGGAGTACGCCTCCTCCTTCGCCCTTCCATGTGGCTCTCCAATCGCCGCCATCATAGTATGCCTGAGTCCGGAACCAGTTTGTAATAATCCAGTTCACCCTTGTTATCTCTCCGAGCTGCCCGCTCGTAATAACCTCACGCAGTTTTATATACTGTGGTGTTGTTCTCTGATTGAACATTGCACTGAAAACAACTTTCGTATCTGTATGAGCAGCGATGAGTTTTTCTGCATCCTTCTTATGTACCGAAATCGGTTTTTCCACAAGGGTGTGAATTCCCTGTTTCAAGGCATCCGCTCCAATAGTGGTGTGCGAGTAGTGGGGAGTGGCTACAAGTATGGCATCTATTTCACCGGAGCGAATAAGTTTTGCGCTGTCAGTAAATGTTTTATATGTATCACCGTAGGGCTTCATCTGCTCAGGGTCTATATCGCAAAGTGCCGTTACACGCGCATTTTTTATATTACCTGCTGCAATACTGCCAAGATGTGCAGCACCCATGCTTCCGATACCTGCTATACCTAAACGTACTTCCTTTTTTTTACTCATGTTTTAATCTCCATATTACTTGTTGCGAATTGTTTTTGTCACCCCATCAGCAGAGTGCCGATATTGTCTATAACATAGTTTGGCTGATAAGCGAAATTTTGTATCTCTGATTCTGACGTTACTCCGCTGAGAAGAAGGACGGTAGTCATTTCTGATTCAATTCCTGAAATTATATCAGTATTCATCCTGTCGCCGATTATAACTGTATCCTCTCTTCTCACTCCGATCTGCTTTATAGCACTGCGCATCATCAGAGGATTTGGTTTCCCGACGTAGTAGGGAGTAGCTCCGGTAGCCATCTGAATCGGGGCTATCAGAGCTCCGGTGGCGGGCACTATGTCTCCTCCTTCTACCGGTCCTGTCGTATCCGGATTCGTTCCAATCAACGTGGCACCTTTTCTGACGAGTTTGATTGCCCGGCAGATTTTTGTAAAATTGTATTCTGGGGTTTCGCTTATTACTACATAGTCGGGGTCTATGTCGTTCATGGAATAACCCGCCTCATACAATGCATTAATAAGTCCGGCATTGCCTATAACATACGCCGATCCATTCGGTCTTTGCGATGCAAGAAACTGCGCAGTAGCCAGTGCACTCGTGTAGAAATGTTTTTCGCTTACGGAGATGCCCATGCGAAGAAGTTTTTCACTAAGCTCACGAGGAGTTCTTTCACCACTGTTTGTCAGGAACAAATATTTTTTTTCTGATTTTTCGAGCCATGCGGAAAAATCTGCTGCCCCTGTAAGTAGATGGTTGCCATGATAAATCACTCCATCCATGTCTATTATGAATGCTTCCTTTTCTCTGATTTCGGCGAGCTCAAGGCAAGTATCTCCGCTCCTGATTATTTTCAATTCTCCACCTCTATATCAAGTTCCGTTTCCAGTCCGGGGTCTCTTTTGGCGCCAAATGAAAGAGCGGTTTTATAGTATCTTATTGCCATGTCCCTGTTTTTCTCAGGATTCATCAGTAAATATATATATGCCATATTTACAT
>JAAZFF010000408.1 GCA_012511845.1 Lentisphaerota bacterium | reverse complement strand
GTGTAGGAACAGCCCGGTCCAGACTAAGATAGCCCAAGCCTACTTTAGAGAGAAATGAGAGACGTGAGCGTATGTCATCGATAACAGATGTTGCGATTGTTTTTTCGCGGGCATTAAGCTTTATTGAAATGAAATATTTCAAGGCTTCATTAATCGACATCGAGGTATATTTTTCAATTCCCTTTCCCTTAAATCTGAAAGCCCTGGCAACCGGATTAAGCCTGCTTCCGCTGCATGACGGACAAACTGATGATTTATCACCTTCAATATCATCTCCCACGACCTCAGCAAAGCTCAGGGTCCGACCTCTTCTACTGTCTTTTTCCAATTTTTGAGCGGCTTTTTTACGTCCTGCCACTACTCCGTAACCATTACATTCTGTACAACAGCCACGGTGGGAATTAAATGAAAACAAACGGGGATCGGGTTCTTCAAAGCTTACTTCACAGCTTTTGCATACACGTGCGGTAGATACAATATACTCGCCGCCTGCCACCTTTTTCTTAAATGGTAAAACACGTAAAAAGCCATTTCCAAGATCCAGTGCGTTCTTGACTTCCGAAAGCAGTTCCCGCGCATTAGCTTCAGTCACTTTTACAGTTGCTGCCGGATAATCAATATTATGTTCTTTATATCGGTCAGGAGATTTCCAAGGTCTTGTATCACGCCAGACACCATCAACGCGAAGCGATTTGCAACCGCGCTGTGCAGCCCATTCTGCCAAATCTTTATATACTCCTTTTCTTCCAGATACAAGCCGGGCGAGAAGCATTATTTCCTGTCCCAAGTGGTTTTTCAGAATCCTTTCCATTATCTGCTCCGGAGTCTGCCTTGTTACTTCTTCATCGCAGTCGGGACAATATTGCACTCCAAGCGTCAGGAACAGCAATCTGAGGCTGTTATATATTTCTGTAACAGTTGCAACTGTACTCTTCCAGCCGCCCTGGCTTATCCTCTGCTCTATCGCAACAGTAGGCGGTAACGAAGAAATGGATAATACTTCTGGCTTGGCTTGCGGCTGAACGAACTGACGAGCATACGCATTGAGACATTCGAGATAGCTGCGCTGCCCTGAGGCGAAGATAATGTCGAAGGCAAGTGTAGACTTGCCTGAACCGCTTACACCGGTTATTACCGTAAATTTATCCAAAGGTATAGTTACATTTATATTACGCAAATTGTGTTCTTGCGCACCTGATACTGTAATATCATTTGCAGCCCTAACCTTTTCCCGACACTCTGCATTTTCTGCCACTCGCAACAGAGCTCCGGAACTTGTGGTCTTTTCGTGCTGCATTTCAAGCGTGTCTGCCCTCAAGGCTGCACCCGTCACACTGTTCAGATTATTTTCTATTTCTTGAGGCGTGCCTTTGGCGACAACTTGACCTCCTGCATCACCACCTTCGGGTCCGAGATCTATAATATAATCGGATGCCCGCATAACCATTATATTGTGCTCTATAACGATTACAGAATTACCAGTCTCTACGAGGCGGCGCAAAATACCATTTAAAATGTGGATATCTGTAAAATGCAGCCCTGTGGTAGGTTCATCTAAAATAAAAAGCGTATTGCGTCTCCGCCCAGTATTCCTTTTTGGATCTTCAGCAAGATACCCCGCCAATTTCAGACGCTGAGCTTCTCCGCCGCTCAGCGTCGGGACAGGTTGTCCAAGACGAAGATAGCCCAAACCAACATCCTTCAAAGGTTTCAAACCGGATACAACTTTCTTCTCTCCGGCAAAAATCTCAAGTGATTCATCAACCGTCAAATCAAGTACATCGGCAATAGAAATCATGTCATGTTTGTTCGGCAACTGCATTTTTACATCAAGAATTTCTTTCCTGTATCTTCTGCCGTCACACTCTTCACATTTCAGGTATACATCGCTCAGGAATTGCATTTCAACCATTTCAAAACCTGAGCCCTGACAATGAGGACAGCGTCCGACACCTGAGTTGAAGCTGAAATCTCCGTAAGAATATCCGCGCTCCACAGCGGCTGGAAGTTTTGCAAACAGCCTTCTGATTGCATCAAATGCCTTAACGTAGCTGCCTGGAGTGGAGCGCGTTGTTTTGCCTATCGGTGATTGATCGACAAGGACTACTTCGCCAAGATTGCCGACACCCTCTACGCCGTCGCATTCACCGTGCGTTTCAGTTGTTTTACCGAGTGCACGCATTACGTTCGTATAAAGCACATCATTTACAAGAGTCGATTTTCCCGAACCGCTTACACCTGTAACCACAACAAAGTTGTTTAAAGGGAATTCTACTGAAATATTCTTTAAATTGTGTTCCCTGGCTCCGCGGACTCGAAGGTTCAGCGCTACTGAATTATCTCTGGATTTCTGAGAAACATCCTGCTCATAATCTCCGCGAAGGAAAGGGGCTGTTACGCTATGTGGGCTTTCCAGAAGAGATGGAACGGAACCATTAAAAATTACGTGTCCGCCTTTTTCTCCGGGACCCGGTCCCATTTCTATAACCCTGTCGGCAGCCTTAATCACATCGGGGTCATGTTCAACAACAAGTACTGTATTTCCAGAATCCCGCAAACGTCGCAAAACAGCAATAAGACGTTCGATATCTCTGGGATGCAGACCGATGCTCGGTTCGTCCAAAACGAAAAGTGTATTTACAAGCGAGCTTCCCAGAGCCTGTGTTAAATTAATGCGCTGTACTTCGCCACCGCTTAAAGTTCGTGACTGCCTGTCCAGCGTCAAATAGCCGAGCCCCACATCACACAGATACGTCAGAACAGGAATAATGTCATCCAGCAGGGTCTGTGCATCGCGCGAGTCATGTTCCTTGCTGAATTCCTTAAAGAAATGCACAAGCTTCGCTATCGGCGTCAACATTATATCATGAATGCTGTATTTATCATCGTTAAGCACAAGCTTCCAATTAAGTGCATCTGCTTTTAATCTTGCCCCGTGGCATACATGGCATTTTACATATTCCCGATAGCGCGAAAGCAGTATCCGTATATGCATTTTGTATGAATGAGCTTCCAAATCGGCAAAGAATCTGTCGATCCCCCACCACAGACCGGAATCAAAATCCCCCTCCCCTTCAAATATCCATTTCCGCTCATCATCTGAAAGCTCACACCAAGGCGTCTTTACAGGAAACTTCCGCTTCTTCGCATACCGCATCAAATCAAGCTGGCATTCTTGCATTCTTCCCGTCTGAAACGGACGTATACAGCCTTCTGCTACACTTTTCGACTGATCCGGTACGATCAGTTTTTCAGAAATCTTTATGATACGTCCAAAGCCGCGACAGGTTTCACAAGCACCTACAGGGGAGTTAAAAGAAAACATGTTGGGGGTAGGTTCCTGAAACTCAAGACGACAATCAGGACAATCCAGCCGATTACTGAATTTGTGTTCAGAGAGTTCACTCATATCAGAATCAAGCATTGAGACAGATATTTCGCCTTTTCCTTTCGCAAAAGCCATCTCTATTGCTTCGCCTATTCTTGCTCTCCTGCTCTCTTCAAAAACAACCAAATCCTGAGCTACCTTCAAAACTCCCGGTTCAATTTCCTTAAATCGCCTGTAGCCCTGTTTGCCCAAAAGCTCTACAGCCTCTTCCATCGAGAAGTTTTCTGGTACAATTAGAAGAAACGAAATCAAAATTCGCTTGCCATCAAAACCGAGATCACGCAGCTTCTGCGTAACAGTTTCCACTGTATCAGCGATAATTTCTTTGCCGCACTCCGGACAGAATAGCCTTGCCCTTCTGGCGAGGAGAAGCTTTAGGCGATCATTCAGTTCTGTCATCGTTCCAACCGTTGAGCGTGACGTACGAACCGGATTTATTTGCCTGATTGCAATTGCGGGAGGAATTCCCTCAACAGAATCAACCTCGGGGGCATCCATCCTTTCCAGAAACATCCTCGCATACGATGAGAATGTCTCAATATAGCGCCGCTGCCCCTCTGCGTAAACGGTGTCAAAAGCAAGGGACGATTTTCCCGCACCGCTTACACCTGTTACAACAATAAATTCGCCCAGGGGAAAATCGATATCAAGATTTTTTAAATTGTTCTGGCGTGCTCCACGAACTTTTATAGAATTTCTTTGAGATTTAATCTCTGTCGAAACACTGCGCTTTTTTTTTATTGAATCTTTTTTTCTCTGCATATAAACAAAAACTTAAAATCCGGCATAATGGGTAATAACCTCAGACGGATCTTTTTTACCGATGCTGCCTGTACCGATGAATTTTATTTTATATTTACTATAATGGTATCGGCAACCTGCTCTATCGTCATCTCGGTAGTATCAATAACCATTGCGCCTTCCGGTATTGTCAGAGGTGCTGCTTTGCGTGTGCTGTCTATTTTATCACGATTCAACAGGGATTCTTTTACCTTGCCTTCTGAAGCAGAATCAGCAAAACCTTTTGCTACATCTTCTTTATGCCTGCGCCTGGCACGTACATCCGGATCAGCATCCAGATAAAAACGATTAACAGAATCAGGGAAAACGACCGACCCGATATCGCGCCCTTCTACTACGAGGTTTCCAAGCGATCGCATACCGCGCAACCAACCTGTGACGAGAGCACGTACTTCCGGCACAGCTGATACGGGACTAACGAGAGCGTTTATCTCAGGACTTCTTATATTGTCTCCCGGCTCTCTTCCTTTGACCTCATAAGCTACCCTGTTTTCTTTAGGCAAAAAATCAACTCTTGCATTTTTTGCGAATTCTGCAATTTCTTCCGTTGAAGACATGTTGCAGCCGTCTTCTTTAATAAGCCAGGTAACAATTCTATATAATGCTCCGGAATCTACATATAGATATCCGATTTTCTGAGCGATCAGCTTGCTTACTGTTGATTTGCCTGATGCGGCAGGTCCGTCTACACATATTACTGTTGACATTTTATATACTCAATTACATAGGTTTCACCTGATCGCTTAAGGCGATGCGTTTATATTCACGCCAAACGCGCATAGGTGTTCGAATTATCATAAACAGGGAAATTAATAAAAAAGATATTGTTGTGACGGGCAGAACTATTCTCCCAAAACCTGAAAACCAAAGTATTATATCAGCTAAAACAGTAAAACTGAAGAAAGTAAACTGACCGTAATAACTGAGTATTTCTGCCAGAAGAGCTTTCAGAAAGGATTTTGCTGATAATTTCTTTCTTTGAGCTGAATCATTGATATCAGTGACACCCAGCCAAATAGCCTGAAAGTTTTCTGAATCTGCAAGGAGTGATGGAGGAAGCTTTCCCTTGCCCATTTCTTCACATAAAACATGTTCAACTGCGCTGGATGAAGCACTCCAATTAGCAGGGATTGTGAGGGTGGCAACAACAAGAAAGAGAACTCCGCCTCCATAGCTTAAATACAGACCGATACCTATGGACAACAGAAAGGCCGGTTTAAAAAGCAGGTGAAAAACATAGTCCAGATAGAATCCGCGTCTGGAAGAACTGCCGGTCATGCGTGCCAGGCTTCCATCAGCAATATCAAGCAAGTAACCTGCATTCCACAGAAAACCGCAAAGAAACCATAGCGAAAGTCCGTACCCCACCCTTCCGGAGCCAAACACGTATCCTGCCATTACGGCAAGCGGGGTTGAAATAATCCAGCACAGTCCGGCAACCAAAGTCACAAAATTAGCTGTAAGACCCAGCTTGTATGCAAGTATGGCTAATGGTTGCGCAATCCGCCTGCACACAATTTCTGTTATCAGGGCGCATTCATCTTTTTTTACAGCATCCTGGTATTTAAGTTTTTTCACCATTTACCGGAATCCTTGACCGACAAACCTATGTATTTTCCTGCTTTGACGACAAGCATTACAGCAGGTGTTTTCTTGTTTTTCAGTGTCATCAGCGAAATAAATTTCCCTGGCTCAACTTTCCATCGGATTCATTTTGTGATATTTTTTCCTCTGAATTAAGCGATTTGTCTATAGAATCAGCGATATCACCAAGAATCGCTTCCATACCGGAGCACGCATCCTGAGCCAATAAAAGGCGTTTTTGAAATTGCTCATCATCGCTCATATCTGCTGGAGTTAACTCTTTGAGGAGCGAGGAAACCTCATCCATTCCGCTTTTGAAAGCATTACCGAGCTCCCGGATCTGGTTTAGAGTTTCACGGAACCGTGAAGCGTCTCTTTCTGCCGACTGCACCTTGTCTCTCTCCGTAAGGTCAAAGAAAGACAGTACGGCACCAACAACATTTCCATCTGAATCCCGATTGCTGGCAGCACGTACATTTACACGAAACGGCTCCCCGTCGTGTCGTACAGCTACAGCTACACCGCTTGCAGCAAAAAGTTCACCGGCGAGTGAGTCCAGTATCGCTTTGCCATCTCCTTCATTCAAAAGCAAGCTGTCAAGCTCAAGTCCCACCAAATCAGTAGTAGATGGATATTCCCAAATTCTGGCAGTAGCCGGGTTGGCATATTCTATTTGGGAATTCATGTCAACAACGACAATGGCGTCGCTTGCATTTTGCAACGCATTATGTTCAGTACGCAGCATTTCCTCCGATTGGCGTCGCAGAGTTTCATCTCGTATGAAAAAACAAAGATGTGGAGTCGAAAGGCGCAACTGGCTCACAGACACCTCTGCAGGAAAAGCTGTTCCATCTGCCCTGTAGCAATATGCCTGCATGAGGGTAAAACACTCATTTTGAAGATTTTCATAAAGCGTCCTGATAAGATCATAGTCAGCCCCGGCTATAATCTCATCTATTGTAAGGTGCGAAAACCCTTCCGGTGTGTAATCAAAAAAATACAGTTCCCTGCGATTTACATCTCACACCCTGCCATAGAGATCCGTAACAATGCCGGCATCATACATAATCTGGAAAACGTCGTCGT
>JAAZFF010000044.1 GCA_012511845.1 Lentisphaerota bacterium | reverse complement strand
CTTATCGCCGGTGCGGATGCGCCAGCAGCCGCTGACGGTGCCCTGGGTAACTCCGCCAACCCCGTGAGGCTCGGCGATACAACTTTCTTCATTGAACCGGTGCGTGTGGCGACTCCGGCACTCAGGGGTCCATTTGCCCAGAGGAGCGGTTACAGCTTTAATCCGATCAGCGGACAAATTACCTGGAATTCGGGCAGCGGTCCCACCGTAATCGATGATGTAACGCTTCAAGATGGTGATCGCATCCTGTATACGCAAAACAACAGCATGGAAGGTGGTATATACGTCCGCACTTCACAGGATCAGTGGGATCGGGCTTCTGACTTTGATGAGGTCAAACCGGATGAGATTGCTTACGGAGCGAGCGTTTATGTTCAGGAAGGCACTGACAAGGGCGGAAGGAACTACTACCTTGGCAACAGGGAAGATTTCTTCGTAATCAACAATGCAACTAAAAATGATAATACAGCTTTTGTGTGGAGCATGGACGAAAGCAATCCCTCAGCGGCACTTCTGACAGGCGGTTCCTTCACCGTAGGTCGCGATATTGAAGTCGTCGATAACAAGAGCACGGGATTCAGCACGATTGGCGGGGAAAAGAAAGATACTTTGTCTGAATTCTCGGGTGCCATTACACTCAACCGTGACTTGCAGGTTACAGCGGCAACGAATTCAACTGTGGTGTTCAGCGGTAAGCTCAGCGGCACAGGCGGTCTTGTCATGTCCGGTCCCGGCACGGTACAGCTGACGAATCTTTCCAGCGACTACAGCGGAGGTACAAGTATATACATGACGGCAGAAGATTTGGAAGCCGGCGGCATGCTGATGGTGGACGGCAACCTTGACCTCAGCGGTTTCTCTGATAAAGTGGAGATCACTGAAGGTTCGCTGGATCGTGAAACCACCTATACGATTGTAAGTTACGGCACTTTGACGGGCGAGTTTGACAGTATCAATATCGGTACTCACATTATTAATTATGATGGTCCGGAAAATACAATCCAACTTGTTCCACGTCCTTCTAAAACGGTTATCGTTATCCGGTAACTGTGGATTTTTATTAAGACACATAGGGAATTTAAATGAGAAAAAAAATCTTCGTACTGTTCAACGTTATGGTTGCGGCTTGTCTTTGTCTCTCAGCAATATCAGGGGCATCTGCTTCGGGCACTGTTAATATACTAAAAAACGGAGGATTTGAACCTATGCCTAAACCTTCAGGTGCCATGATTAGGGGTATTATAGCCGAAGGCTGGGTGGATGATTCAGCCTGGGCAGACGTAAGTGTGGAATATGCTGTCGATTCGCAACATGTACGCAGCGGCACAACATCGCAGCGCATCGCTGTCGAGGCGGTACGCAGCGGAGCCGTCCAGTTTGCACAGAAAGTTGACTTTCGCAAGGACAGAGCCTACGTTGCCAGCGTCTGGATACGCGGCTCCTCTTCTGCTACAGTCAGTATTGCCTTGCGGCAGTACAGCGCTCCCTGGAAGGAATATGCCTCTGTCAAACATATTCTGACCGATGACTGGCAGCAGGTGAAGGTACGCACTGTAGCCGTCAGGGACGAGCCCGTTTACCTGATGTTGATTGCCTCGGAAGCGTGTACTGTCTGGCTCGACGATGCATCGGTTGAGGATGTAACTGATAAAATAAATGATCTACCTCCCCAGAAGGGCAACCTGCTGCCCAACGGTTCATTTGAAAATGGTCTGACCGGTGGCTGGGGGTTGCGGTTGCGCACTTCCGGAGGATTGCCGTATACACACCTTCATGAGTTGTCGGCTGATCCGCGCGGTGTAACAGATGATTCCACATCTGCTGAGGGAAACAGTTCATTCGGCGTTGCCATCTTTCCAATGACATCTGCCCTGATAAGTTCTCCGAACGTTTTCTGTCCTGGGAACCGGTCGCATGCATTCAGCGTAGCTTTGAGAGCAAGCCGGGACAACTTTGGAGTAGAGTTGGAAATTGAAGGCATGAACGCACGCAAGACTGTCAGGGTTGGAACTGAGTGGAAGCGCTATGAGATCTCTGGAAGTCAGCCGTTTGAAGGCAAAACGCGAATCTGGATCAGGGCAAACGGCTCACGTGATACAACTACACTGTGGATAGATGCTGCGCAGCTTGAGGAAGCGGAAGAAGCTTCGCCTGAATATATAGCAGCATTCCCCGTTGAGTTGTCACTCTGGATACCGCGGCCGGGCAGCATTGTTTTCGATGGAGAAGCAGCAGAGTTGGATATAGCAACTGCCGGGACTTTGCCGGCAGGCAGCAAGCTCAAGCTGAGTTGTACAGACCTTTACGGTAAAACCGTAAACCTGCCAGATGTGACACTGCCGGCGAGCAAAGTTGTGATTTCCCAGCCGCTGGAAAATGCCCGGGGAATATTCCGGTTGAGCGGTACTGTTTCAGACAGCAAAGACAATAAGCTGTCGGCTACTGTAGACAAGATCTTTGCACGTCTGCCGCCGCCGCGCGAACTGCCAGCGGAAAATCGTTTTTCGGTGCCCACATCACGACTACTCCGGAAAGCATTGCTATTGCAAAGGCTCTCGGGATCCGTTGGGTAAGGCTGCATGATACCAGCACTATCACAAAATGGGCACTCGTGGAAAATCAGCGCGATAACTTCATTTTCTACGACAATGACGTCGATGCCCTAAATGCTGCCGGGTTGCGTATCCTTGGTCTACTCTGCGGCGGCAGTCCAGCCTGGGCAAGCGTAAAACCTCGCCACCCGAACGGGTTCTACAACCTGCCTGATGCTCCGGACGGCAAGGAGCGCTGGACTAATTATATCACTAAAATGGTTGAGCATTATCGTGGAAAAATTGATGAGTGGGAGGTCTGGAATGAAGCCTGGAGCGGATACTTTATGGACCTGCCGAAGGAAGAACGCGGTACGTACTACGGCGAATTACTCAAGTTGGCGTGGGCTGCCGCAAAAAAAGTGAATCCCCAAGCTGGTATTGTAGGCATGGTGACGGCTCTGGAATATGATCAATTCACAGAAGATGCCTTGAAGGTGACAGGGGTGGAGTTTATGGATTACTTCTCGTATCATGATTACTCTGGCAAACTATATGGAGGAGATGGGAATCGTGCGACACTTCAGGCATAACATTTTGCTGCAATACAGGAGCCTCATGGAGAGCCGCGACCGCTCTGGTGTACTGAAAGCAGTGCCGACAAAATAGCGTCATTTTATGGCTGGGAAGAGGGGGCGGGGTTGGCTCCGCGCCGGCAATGCATGCAGGTGGTACGGGCAGATGTTTCGATGATTGCAGCAGGTGTCCAGCGTGGTTTTTATTATACGCTTCAACCGGATGCCCCGTCGGAATCAGTGGGCTGGGTTGCTCTTGAACACGACCGTGCAATACGCCCCGTTATGGCAGCGCGCGCCGTACTAGCCAGTCTGGTTGACGGTGCCGGGTGCTCTCGCTCTGATATGGGGCGGGTATAGATGCCTTTACTTTCAAGCATGATGACGGACAGCTTGTTACGGTATTGTGGAGCGCAGACGGTCTGCCCAGGGCTTTTACGCCGAATCCCGAAGCCAGGATATTGGATGTGCTGGGAAATCCGGTCGCTGTTAAAAGTGACATGAAAGTCGGCGAGGAACCTTTGTATATAATTCAATCATATAATTTTGGAGCAAGTAATGAGTAAAATTTCCAAGACACCGGACAATAAACCTGTCGTTTTCTGGTTTTCCGACCCCGTGATGCCTGATGAAACAGTGATGCTTTCCGGCGCCGACTTTGCCGCTGACAGCATTGTGGAAATGGCGATTGCTGACAAGGAAGATCAGTTGGACTGGGTCTCTCTTGCACCGATTCAGGTCTCGGAAGTCTGCATGAAAGCTGTTGTGCCGTCAGACTGGCAGGCGGGCATATATGCCTGCCGTGTGCGGACTGGCAAGGTTGCTTCATCGACGGTTTTTCTTAATGCTCCGGATGTATGGTGGAAGCAGGGTGAGGGCGGGGTAGACGCAACTTTTGCCGGAGACTGGTTGCGGATATTCGGCAAGTGTCTTGATATTGACGGGGGAGCCAGGGTGCGTCTGGCAGGTGACGGACCGGAGATCGAAGTGCTCGAGAGAGGGGGTTTTGCACTTCGAGTACAGCTGCCAGCCGATTTGCAGGCAGGGGAGTATGGTGTTGAAATCCACAACGGCACCGGTGGTGACGGAGGCTGGAAGTCGGCAGGTTCGCTGACTGTGCGGGCTGCCCAGCCAGACAACCGTCCCATCATCAGCATTCTTGAGCACGGGGCAGATCCCACCGGCATGAAGGATTGCACTCTGGCAATAGTTCAGGCCATTGAACGCGCACATGGACTCAGGGGTGGAGGAATTGTTTTTGTTCCGCGTGGTCGATATCGTATTGATGGCATCCTGCGTTCTGGAACGTGGATTGATTCGCCATTGATTTTGCCGGAAAACGTAAGTTTGCGGGGTGAGGGTGCCAACCTCAGCTCTCTGTGGTGGCCCAGCCGTGCTTCCGGTCCGCTGCCGACTCTTATTGAATGCCGGCGCAGGTGTGAGATTGAAGATTTGGCGATTTATGCCCAGGGACCGCTCAATATCATCATTACCGGTGATAGTGAGGTAACTCTGCGCCGGCTGATTATCCGTGCCAATCCCTTCTACATGGCAAACGGTATAACGGGTCGACATGCGCGTACGGCTCTGCCGGGAGGGGAGAATGCGCGCGCACGCGGCGGCGGTTCGATGATTTCGCTTTGGGGTGAAAATAATCGTGTTCTCGACTGCGATCTGCTTGGTCCGAGCAATGCTTTCGATATACGGACCGGTCGCGGTACTATTGTTGCCGGCAACGTTATCCGCGGTACCGGCGGGCACATGCTCAATTTCTGCTCTGAGATGATTTATGAAAGCAATACCTTCGAGGGTTCTCCCTTTGCAGGCGGTAACAACATAGCCCTTCACTTTGGCGGTTTTATCTCACGCCACATTTACTATGCCCACAACACAACGCGCCACCTGTATGGCGGTGACCATGAGTGCCTTACGTTCGATGGGCACGGCGGGATATTTTTCGGACGAGTTGCAGATGTTACCGGCGATAGCTTCATGCCGGTAGAAATAGACCCCGGGCGTCCCTACCAAGGTACTGGTAAAAACTTTGCCGGCATGGCAGTTTATATAATTGACGGACGCGGCGTCGGACAATATCGCTTTGCCAGGGAACGAAAGCCGGACGGCAAGCTTATCCTGGACCGTCCGTGGGATGTGCTCCCTGATTCGAGTTCACTAATTGCTGTAGGCGGTTTTAATGGGCGTCATATTGTTCTTGGTAATACCGGTCAGGATGTCGGTACACTCGTACAACTCTACCCCGCAAACTGCGAGTGTTTTGTGGTAGGAAATCGGGGAATCCGCGCCAACAACATCAACTGCCTGAGCTCATCGGGTACCTTCCTGCACGTCAAGGACTGGAGTCAGCTCTCGCGCATGGAAGTGAGTTGGCGCAATCAGATGCTCGACAATGAGGTACTTGCCGGCAACGCCTGGGGAGGCGGCAAGCCGGCAGTGATCAGCGGGCAGAACTTTGGAAACGCAGAGGCTTATGCGCCAGAGACTGTAGCACGAGCCTTCCGGCATGCAACAGGCTTTGATGCCGATCCCGATAGCGATGCCGTTCCCGAGTCTACTTAAATTCATTTCTCCGAAGTGATTCTCCGAAATTTACATTGACATGAGTGTTTGATATCTGGTAGTTTAGCTTGCGTTGTCACGTCAAAAGCGTGGCACAGTGTTATTACATTTTCATCGGGGCGTAGCGCAGACTGGTAGCGCGTTTGCTTGGGGTGCAAAAGGTCCCGGGTTCAAATCCCGGCGCTCCGACCATTTCCGTGCAGGTTTTTGCATGGTAGTGTGTGGACTTCCTGAATTTCAGGCAAACCGTAAAAGGTTGTGGGAAGAGGTAAATTAAACAGTGTCAGATTTTCTTTATTTTGAGAATGTAACAAAACGCTTCGGCACACTTAAAGCTGTTGATGACGTGACCCTTGGTGTTACCAAAGGCGAGTTCTTTTCTCTTTTGGGACCGAGCGGATGTGGCAAAACTACGCTTCTGCGCATGCTTGCCGGGTTTGAGCAGCCTGATTCAGGCCGCATATATCTGAATGGTGAGGATATAACTGATTTGCCGCCGAATATGCGTCGTGTCAATACGGTATTTCAGAATTATGCATTGTTTCCTCATTTGACTGTCCGTGAAAATATTGCTTTCGGACTCAAGATAGCCAGGCGCCCCAAAAGGGAAATTAACAGAGAGGTTGATGCGATGCTCGAACTGATCCAGATGCACGATCATGAGAGTAAAAAACCGGGACAGATCAGCGGGGGGCAGAAGCAGAGAGTTGCCATAGCGCGTGCCCTTGTAAACCATCCGCAAGTGCTATTGCTCGATGAACCTCTTGCTGCACTGGATTTGAAATTGCGTCAGCACATGCAGATAGAGCTCGATCTGATACATGATGAGGTCGGGATTACATTTCTTTATGTAACGCATGATCAGGGTGAGGCGATGTCGCTAAGCGATCGGATCGCTGTAATGAATTCGGGGAAAATTGAGCAAATAGATGATCCGGCGAAGGTATATGAGGCACCCCGGACATCTTTTGTAGCTGCTTTTATAGGAGATACCAACTTTTTTGAAGGCAAGGTAACCTCGGTCATAAGCGGTGATTATTGCCGGATAGAATCGTCAGATTTTGAGCCGATACTTTGCTTCAACGATAAACACATACGCCGGGGTGCTCCTGTGTATTTGAGCATACGTCCGGAAAAGATGCGCATATCACATGCCAGACCGGATGATTCAAGCGGCAAGATCAACATATATAAGGCGAAAGTTGAAGATGCTGTATACCAGGGTTTTCAGACACGTTTTTGGGTGAGGATAAGCGATTACCGCATATCGATTACCCAGACGCACAGTCGCTTTCTCCTCGATCAGGATCCCATTACATGGGATGATGAAGTGTGGCTTTCATGGCATGCTGATGATGGGTATATGCTGGAGCAGTATGAGGAGATGGATGAGGAGCTGCTCATGCTGCCGCCGGAAAATATCGGTGATATGGATGAAGAACTGCCTGAAGCCGATGATGAGGAGGAGGAGTCTTCCGGGGATTCAGAATTATAACTGGCGGCTTGGAAATAAATGGCAATAAAGAAATCAAGAGCACGTGAGTTTTTCCTGACACTGCCATCTTTCGGATGGATGGTTGTGTTTTTTCTGATCCCCTCGATACTTATTTTTACCCTTTCATTTCGTCCAACTTCCGTAGGCGGCGGCATAGGTGAAGGATGGACTCTGGAAACGTGGTGGAGCATATCAAACCCAAGCTACCCTGCCATTGTCTGGCGCACGGTCTGGCTTAGTGCTGTATCGACATTTATTTGTATAATTATTTCCATTCCCTGCGCTTTTTCCATTGCAAGAGCAAGCGAGCGTCAGCGTCCGCTGATGGTTGGTCTCGTTATTCTTCCGTTCTGGACGAGTTTTCTCGTACGTGTATTTGCATGGAAGATACTTCTTCATCCGGAGGGGATGATTAAGCAGGCACTGCTTTTGACAGGGCTTATAAGCCCTGCACAGCAGCTTCTTTACAATCCGGGGGCGGTGCTTCTGGTAATGGTTTATACGTACCTTCCCTTTTCTCTTCTGCCGCTTTTTGCTGCAGCTGAAAAATTTGATTTCAGCCTTCTCGAGGCAGCTCAGGATTTGGGGGCGGGTCCTCTGAAAGCTTTTACAAAAGTTTTTGTTCCGGGGATTAAAGATGGTATTTTCTCGGCTACCCTGATGGTTCTGATTCCTGCGTTCGGATCGTATGTAATTCCCGATATGGTTGGCGGTGCTGACAGCGAGATGGTGGGTACAAAGATTGCGCAGCGTGCGATAACAGACAGGAATCAGCCACATGCGAGTGCTCTTTCCGCACTGTTGATGCTGGGAGTACTTCTGCCGCCGCTAATCGGTTGGATGATTCGTCGAAGGCGTATCATAGGTGTTACCGAGCCTGAGTTGTTGCAGGATATTTCGGCACGACAAAAATCTGCAAAAGGAGGGCGCTGATGAAACCTATGGAGCGAACAAGCAGAGTGGTATTCTGGGGCGTTTTACTGTTTTTCTATGTGCCGATATTAATCCTTATGGTTAATTCATTTAACGTATCGCGTTTCGGAGGTACGTGGAAAGGGTTTACCCTGAAATGGTATACAATGCTTTTCAGGGATAGAGTTATTTGGAGAGCTTTTATGAATACGGTAAAAATAGCCCTGGCTTCGACGGCTATTTCCACGGTTCTCGGAACTACTGCGGCATTGGCATTACATAAATGGAAGGGAAAGTTTCAGACTTTTCACTATGGCTTGATTTATACGCACCTTGTTTTGCCTGATATCCTCATGGGGATCAGCCTTATGCTTTTTTTTATTGCCGTAGGGTTGGGACAGAGCATTTTTACGATAATATTGGCGCATACCACATTTTGCCTGAGCTACGTGGCAATGTCGGTACTTGGCACTCTGCAGGATTTTGATGACAGCCTGATTGAGGCGGCAAAAGATCTCGGGGCAAATACGTGGGTTACGTTCTGGAAAGTTCAATTTCCCCTTATATTGCCGGGCATAATTGCAGGCGGACTTCTTGCATTTACACTTTCGATTGATGATTTTGTTATTACTTTTTTCGTGGCAGGTCCAGGTTCAGGTACCCTGCCCGTCGAAATTTATGGTATGATAAAACGCAGTCCGAATATACCGATGATCAATGCTTTGTCAACGATTCTGCTGGTGGGTACGGCTTTAGCTGTTATAGTGAGCCGTATGCTTCAGAAGAAGGGCAAATAAAAGAACAGTTTACAGGTAAGCCTGAGTGTATAAACAAGTAAATGAAGTTGATATCATGAGAAAAGATTTTAAAACAGAAATAATAGAAGTAGATTTTTGTGTTGTAGGTGGAGGTTTGGCAGGCATGGCAGCCGCTGTTTCTGCGGCACGTCATGGAACGAAAGTGGCTCTTGTTCAGGACAGACCGGTTCTGGGAGGTAATTCGTCGAGTGAAATCCGGATGCATGTTTGCGGTGCACATGGTGATAATAACCGCGAAACAGGAATTCTTGAAGAGCTCGCCCTTGATAACCTTTATTACAATCGCACTCCAAGTTATTCGGTCTGGGATGCGGTGTTGTATGGAAAAACCCAATACCAGGAAAATCTGACCCTTATCCTTAATGCTAGCGTTAATTCATGCGAGATGGATGGCAATACCATCACTTCCGTGAAAGCATGGCAGACAACTACGGGAACGTGGATTGAGATAAGAGCCAAGCTTTTCGCAGACTGCAGCGGAGATGGTATTCTGGCACCGCTTTCAGGTGCGGACTTTCGTATGGGACGAGAGGGACGCTCCGAGTTCAATGAAAGCATTGCGCCTGAGGTGGCTGACAAAAAAACGATGGGCATGAGCTGCCTGTTTCAGGCACGTGAGTATCCTGAAGCCCAGCCGTTTACTCCATTCCCGTGGGCGAACTCTTATGGAGAAAAAGACATAGAATGGCTTGAAGGCAGGAATATAGACGTGTACAGTACAAACTTCTGGTGGATGGAAGTCGGGGGCGAAGTTGACAGCATCCTGGATACAGAGCGCTGCCGTGAAGAGCTGTTGCGCATCGCTTTCGGTGTTTGGGATTACATTAAAAATCATTCTCCCAACAAGGACAAGTATGCTAACTTTGCGCTGGATTGGCAGGGGTTCTTGCCGGGCAAGCGCGAAAGCCGCAGATATTATGGAGACGTTATACTTTCCCAGAACGATATAGAGGCGGAAGGAAGATTTGAAGATCTTGTGGCTTATGGCGGGTGGTCGATGGATGATCATTTCCCGGCAGGCATACACCATAAGGGACCGGGTACTATTTTCCACCCTGCACCAAGTCCGTTTGGAATTCCATACAGATCGCTTTATTCAAGGAATATAGCAAATCTGTTTTGTGCCGGGCGATGCCATAGCGCAACGCACTCGGCGATGAGTTCGACTCGTGTGATGGCAACAACAACACTGATGGGGCAGGCTGCGGGAACTGCGGCAGCGATAGCAGTGCGAGATTCGCTGCAGCCGCGAGGGGTCTATGAGAAACGTCTTGGTGAACTGCAGCAGACTTTGATGGATGATGACTGCTGGCTGCCGTGGCAAAAACGTAAAATCTCCGATTTGTGCACAGATGCAAAACTTGCTGCCTCAGCTGGAGATCCTGAAATGCTGAGAAACGGGGTGGACCGCCAGCGCGAAGATAGCGCCAATTTGTGGCAGGCACCGATTGGAAGTCACGTCGAATATATGTTTGATTCAGAGGTGGAGCTTTCCAGTGTACGAATCGTATTTGACAGCAATTTAAACAGAAAAGATCCGAGTCGGAATAATAGACCGCAACTGAATATGCGCCATGTCATATGCCTGGACGATACTCCGCTTGCGCCGCCTGAAACGCTTGTGCGGTCATTCAGGATAGAGGCTATGGGGGCGGACGGTGAATGGCGAAAGGTGTCGGGGCAAGCCGAGAATTATCAGCGTCTTGTGAAGGTGCCTTTATCGTGCAGGGCGAAAGGGGTGCGCATCGTTCCCGAGACAACCTGGGGCAGCCCTGAAGCACGTATTTTTGCTTTTGAAGCGGATGTCAAAAAATGACACAAATTCTTTTGAAAAACGATCCTCCACTGACCTCGACTGAGTTTTCGTGGGAAGATCCGGTCTGGAATGCAAACTGGATTGAAAGTCCGTCATGGGATGGAAAATCGGATCATGTATGTGTTTTCCGTAGAGTTTTTGAACTTGGAAATGACAGTATTGTCCGCATTCATATTACGGCTGATCAGCGTTATGTGTTTTATGTTGACGGCAAGCGGGTGGGATTCGGACCCGATCGTGGAGATCACTATAACTGGTTTTATCAGACACACGATTTAAGCCTGTCTAAAGGTTCTCATACGATTGTAGCGATGGTATGGTGGCTGTCGAGAGACAACAATACAATGCACTGGGGTCACCTTGGCTACCGTCCCTCATTTTTGCTTAATGCCGACGGAGAGTTTAACGCATTACTTGCTACCGGTTCATCTGACTGGGAAGTTATGGAAATACACGGTATAACCTTTACTCCAGCAAGCTTCAACCGCCAGTTCTGTCTTGTAGGAGGCAGAACGAATATTACAGCATCAGAATTTCCTGTTGGATTTGAAAGAGGAGATGATTCTGCCGGTACGTGGGTGAAGGCAAAGAAGGGACCTGCCGGTTTTCTGCGTGAACATCTGATGGAAACATATCCTTCATACCGTCAGCTCAAATGCAGCATGATACCGGCAATGTATGAGGGGGTTATAAGTGCAGGCAAGGTGAGGCATGCCCAGATTCTGGATAATGCAGAAACAGGAGAGTCATTAAAGTTTTTCGAGAAAGATAATAACGCGGCCGTTGCCAACGCATTTCAGAAGATGCTCGATGGCGGGGGAAAGTTCACGCTTCCGGTGGGGGTTTCGGCACGGATTCTTATAGACGCAGACAACTACGTATGCGCATGGCCTGTAGTTTCTCTTGGCGGGGGTAAAAATTCCCGCCTTGAAATCGCATGGGCAGAAACTCTGTACCTTGACACGAAAATGTATAATAAAGGTAATCGTGATGAGATAGAGGGGAAGTTTTTCTTCGGACTTTCAGACTCGTTTGTCATGGATGGTTCGGAGGAGCGGGTCTTTGAACCTTTGTGGTGGGAAGCGGGCAGATATATACTTGTTACGATTGAGGCACCTGAACAGGATTTGGACATAAATTCATTCAAGCTTCGGGAAACACATTATCCTTTAGATTTTAAATCATCTTTTGAATGCGATGATGATCGCTGGGAGAGTCTGTTTGCCATTTTTAAACGCTCTTTGCAGATGTGTTCCCATGAGGTCTTTTTTGACTGCCCATACTATGAGCAATTAATGTATGCGGGTGATACGCGCCTTGAGATACTTGCTACGTATACTGCGGCAGCTGATGACAAACTGGCGCGCAAAGCCATTCTGCTTTTTGATGAGTCACGCGATCAATCCGGGTTGACATTGTCGCGCACTCCGACTGCTACACGTCAGGTTATACCACCTTTTTCGCTCTGGTGGAGCATGATGGTTTACGACTATGCGTTTTGGCGTGATGACCTCAATTTTGTTCGTGCAAGAATGCCGGGAGTGCGAAGTGTGCTTGATACTTTTATACACTCGATCAGCGAAGAAGACGGGTTGGTGCACACACCGGATGGCTGGGCGTTTACCGATTGGGTAGATGCCTGGAATCCGGGCGGCACACCCCCGGGTGCCCAGCGAGGGGTAAATGCTACTATAAACCTGCATTTCATACTGGTGCTGCGCCATATAGCGCAACTTGAGGAATTCTTCGGAGAAAAGGAAATGGCAACGCGTTACAGGCGAATTGCAGGAGAAGTAAATAACGCTGTAGTGGGACATTACTGGGTTAGTGAAAAATCTCTTTTTGCAGAGGACAAGGAGAAGACTCTTTTTTCAGAACATGCGCAATGCATGGCTCTTCTCGGGGACTCATCGCCTGATCCTGATGCCAATTTGAAGGCACTCCTTGAAACTCCCGGGCTGGGGCGGACAACGATTTATTTTTCGTATTATCTTCTGGAAACGTTTGGGAAAAACAACTTGCCGGACGAGATATACAAGAGGCTGGATTTCTGGTTCGGGCTTCGCGCCAAAGGACTGCGCACAACAGTGGAGAGGGGAGACCCGACACGTTCGGATTGCCATGCATGGGGAGTTCATCCGATGTTTCATGCATACGCTACGCTGGCTGGCATACGTCCCTCGGAGCCGGGATTTAAAAAAGTTGAAATTCGTCCGCAACCCGGACCACTCAAGCAAATAGAAGCTTCCCTGATACATCCGTGCGGTGGTTATATAGAACTTGATTTAAAAGTTGATTCTGCTGGGAAATACAACGGTTCGGTGAGTGTTCCTGACAGTATAGCGGCAGATCTTGTCCTGCCGGGATGCAGAAAAAGCTGGACCGGCGGCAAAATAACATTCTAAAATATTTGCAAACTATATGTTGGCTTGGAAAAAAGAGCGCATTTTAATTAGCGCAGAATGAAAATCATTGACTTTATTCTGATTAAATCAGATATTAACATGCACAATTTTAAGGTGAATAATAATGAGTAAAAAGAGTAAATCTAAAGAACAGACGCAGACAATGAGAGGTGTGATCAACCACCTGATGCAGCTGCAGGAACTTATTTTAATACGAGATGAGCAACGGGCGATTCATGGTCCGGGAACAGATTTGGGGGCTATCAACAAGCATATCGATGATATGACTGCATCACTCGATCCCAATGCTGCAACAATCTTCAATAGATTATACAAAAAAGATCATATAATTATGGCGCCGATGAGTGATGGCTCCTGCTCCATGTGTGGTATGCATCTGGCTATTTCCCAGATACAGTCAGTAAAGCTTTGCAGGGAGATTGTACCTTGTCCGAATTGCGTTCGGATTATTTATGATCCGACTGGACCGAAGTGGGTTGGAGATCAGAAAAGAGGTACGACAGAGCGCAAATCCGGTATAGCCCGTTTTTCATCTCCCGATCTCATGATCCCGGAGCTTGAGGGTGATACTGCTGCGGAAGTGATTTCCGAACTTGCTACAGCACTTGAAAAGGCTCAGTTTGTTGATGATGCCTCGAAGCTTACACAGGGGGCGATCGAGCGGGAAAATATACTGGGAACAGGAATCGGTCACCATATGGCTTTTCCTCATGTACGTGGAGTTGAAGGCGGGGGACTGGCTCTTGTTTTCGGTGTAAGCAGAAAGGGAGTTGACTTTGGAGGTGTTTCTAAAACACCGGCGAATCTAATATTTTTCTGTACGATTCCTACTGCGGTCAGTGCATTTTACCTGCGCCTGCTTGCAGGTATATCTGACTCTTTTGCGAAGGATGCCAACTATAAGGCTGCGATGGAGGCAGATTCTCCCGAGGTTTTGTGGAAGGTTCTTACAAAAGCTACACGGTATACTATCAAATAGGCTTTTACTTTTTTACGGATTTTTACCGAGCGGAGTGGACGTTATCATTTTTCCATCCATCCAGGAAGCCTTGTATAATGTCCCGTCATTTCCCATGTATATCCCCTGACCGGAAATCATCCGTCCTTTTTCCCACACGCCCTTGATTTCTCCGCCTGCGGCAAATGTGAATACTCCGAGACCGTGCGGTACATCGTTCTTCCAACTGCCGGAATACTTGTCACCGTTCATATAGGTGAAGTTACCGACACCGTGTCGTTTGCCCTTGTGCCATTCACCCTGGAAAAATTCGCGATCATTTTTACAGAGGGTGCCGAAGCCTTCAAACTTGCCATTTTTCATTTCACCCTGATAAAGTGATCCATCGCCAAGCTTGATTGTGTTCGGATCGTTAAGGAAACGTCTGTATTGCTCGCCTATGGAAAGCCTGTCTTCTATCCGTTTATTTGCAGCAACCAACGTATTTGCAGTTTCTGCTTCATCTTCTCCGTTTTCCTCTTCTGAAGGTGTTCCCATTTCTTCTTCCTGCATTGCTTCGTGTGCGATGTCTTTTTGTCTTGTTATCGGTACGGAAGGTGTTACTGTTTCAGCTGCCGCAAGCAAGGCAGTTTCCTGTTCGTCGAAAGACCGGGGGAGAATAATTGGTTTTTGAACGGGAGGGCTGAATTTCTCTGCTGCATCGCCTGTAGCAATTTGTAGAGGGGTTTTTCCTGTTTTATTTTTAGCTTCCTGTGATGCGCCTTTTTCAACAAGAAGTTCAACAGTATCGACATGACCTTCGAGTGCTGCCAGATGGAGGGGTGTGTTTCCAGCCTGATCAACAGCATCTACTTTGGCATCAGCATCAATGAGGTACCGTATGATTTCAGTATTTCCGCTTCGAGCGGCAAAATGCAAGGCAACGTAACCGTTTTTCGCCTCCGCTTCAAGATCCGCCCCATGGAGAAGCAGAAGGCGCAGTGTATCTGAAGCTCCCTTGTCAGCAGCCCAGTGAAGCGGAGTCGTCCGGCTGCCTTTTGTAGGTAAATTAACCGGCATCCCTGCATCAAGCAGACGAAATACAGACTCCGTGCTGTTTAATGATGCTGCGTAATGTAGTGGAGTAATTCCGCCTCCGGCTACAGCAGTAACAGCTGCTTCCTTGTTGGTGGTCAGCAAAGCAGTGAGTGTGTCCATATCATCCAGCTTTATAGCGGCAAAAACATCACCCGCCATGGGGGTCTGGGCTGCAGCGCAAACAATGGTAAAACAGCATATAATTGCAGATGTTAAAATTTGTTTTGTGTTCATTATTTTTCTCATTTAGTTTTATTTTTGTCAAGATGTTGCTGGAGGTGAGGGTACGAGTATGCGAAGGGCAGCAGGGCGGACAGAGATTTCCAGGTTTTTGGAGCCTTCCCGCAACTCGCCATCAAGTTGGATGTGCTGCGCCTCTGCTCTCTCTATGCGCACATGCCGTATTTTGCGATAAATTACGTTTGGCAGGTTCATGACTCCACGCGTGAATACTTCCGCAATTTTTGCAAGCAGTAAAGGTGCGTCTTTCTGATTTGCTGCTACAAGTTCCATTCGCCCGTCGCATCCATCCGCCTCTTTGTCTATAAGAGCGCCAAAACCCCAGCCGCTTAGATTTCCAATTGTGAGCAGCAGCGGACGATCTATATCTATTGTTTCCGAGTTGTCTACAATTATACGTACGGGTTTTGGAGAAAATTCAAAAAAGGTATAAATTCCTGCTATTACGTAGGAGCCAAGCCCGCGCATTGGGGACATGTTGTATGCTTTTACGAGTGCAGCATCCCACGCAGCACTGGCACTCACGAGGAAAGGGGAGCCGTTCACATAGCCGACATCCATATTTCTGATGCTTCCTGATGCGAGTCGCTCTATTGCAGCTGACGGGTTGAGCGATTGTGCGAAATGACGAGCCAGACCGTTCCCACTCCCGGTAGGAACAACGCCGAGGCAGACATTCGTTCCAATGAGTTTTGTGCCTATGGAGCTTACAGTGCCATCACCTCCGCACACAATCACACAGTGTGCTCCGTCATTCAATGCAGCTGAGAGCATGGAATCCGACTCAGCTTCATCGGCGGGGAAGTACCATGCGAGATCTTCAGTTTTTTCTCGCCAAAAGGAGGAAAAAGCTTCCTGAATTCGAGGCAGGGATTGACCCCCTACTCCCGATCTTCTATTGTAAAATACTCTAACTTTGCGAAAATTCATTGCTGTCCCGCTACAACTTGTTTCGGTAAATAGTACTATAAGTATGTCATAAAGGGCAAATTTAAAGTCGTTATGCCTCACATGCACCCTGAAGGGTGTTGTGAAGCAGTCCCAATTGGGTCAGACTTGTCAGACATATCGGACAGGTCAGACTCGAAGTCCTGAGTCTTCAAGTCAAAAGAGCATTCACCGGGCGTCATGGTGTTCTGATCGCATGGTGTCAAATATTGCTGGAGGTCTCATGTAGCTGCCTTGCAATAACGGCGGTTTGCAGAGAAATGCACGGTATTGGCAAATGATTGGAAAGTAATAAACGTTTTTTACATTTTTCGTTTGAATTAGATCCCCCTTTAGGTTACTATACGCATTTAACTGATTGGCGGAGGTAGGTTTAAATTCTGCCGAGTCCGGTTTTTGATAATAGGGTAAACGAAAGGTTCACAGATGAAGAATGTAAAAAAACATATAATCGCATTGGCGTTGTTGTGCATTTATGCAGCGTTCTCCTTCAATAATGTATTTGCCCAGGCTGCAGCTTCTCAGTCATCAAGTCAGGTGTTGAGAATAAAAAACATAACTAAGCTTGGCAGGGATACTCTTCAGCGAGCCCCAACTATCGGAAGCCGGAGCCCCAGGGCGAAGGACTGGGGCGTGATTGATGTTGAATTTGATACGGCTGCCGAGTGGCTCGATGAAGTTTCAGTTACATTTACTGTTATGACATTTAATCCCAAGGTAAATGTGAGGGATGGTGAAAAACCGATGTCTTTGTTTTCCACTACCTCATCTTTCAAGAATATATCTGCCGGACGCGGGCACAAGGCAGGCGTAGTTTTGTTGCCGTCTACCTTGGAGCGCTACGGACCGGTTGTAGGCATTGGAGTGCAATTTTATCTCGGCGGCCAGATTATAGCTGAAGAAGGCATAGGTGAT
The DNA here is from genome assembly GCA_012511845.1 of Lentisphaerota bacterium. Lineage (GTDB taxonomy): Bacteria > Verrucomicrobiota > Kiritimatiellia > RFP12 > UBA3636 > JAAZFF01. Next base: position 8,153 of record JAAZFF010000044.1, on the reverse strand, counting down.
GCGAGTGTTTTCAAGGATCAGGCCCAGCGGGCTGCCTGGTGGAAAATTTCAGAAATTACAGATAGTCCAAATGTACAAAAACGAGAAGGGTTTTTGCTGGAGCGTACTAAAACAATTTTTGCTCTTGTTGATCCCGACAGCTACGAGGTAAGTCACTAGTGGCATCGAAAAAAAGAATTCTTGCGCTGGATGCCGGTACCAGCAAAATAATGCTTGCAGAGTTCATCGTCGAAGGCGATGGTATCAAGCTGGCAAACTATGCTGTAAAGCCCCTCGATTCGCTATCGCAGGAGGCGGGGATGCGTACGCTGTATTCCCTGTCGGGCGATGTGCGTGATCTGATGGCAGAAAACGGCATCAAGCCCGGTCCTGTCTATATGGCTCTTTCAGGGCAGTCTGTTTTTCCGCGATATGTCAAGTTGCCACCTGTAGCGGCTGACAAAATCGACGAGATGTTGCAGTACGAAGCTCAGGAAAATTTACCTTTTCCGCTGGAAGAGGTCGTTTGGGATTACCAGGTATTGCCTAACGGAATTGATGAAGTTGACGCTCTTATAATAGCGACAAAGCGTGATACAGCTCAGGAGGTAATCCAGTTTGGTGAACAGACAAAACTGCGTGTTGAAGTTATAGACTCTGTACCTTTCGCGTTGTACAACAGTATGCTTTTCAACTATCCCGAAGATGAGGGTTGCGCAATTCTTCTTGATATCGGAGCACGTTCGACGAATCTTGTATTTTCAGAGAATGGAAATATTTTTACACGCAGCATAACGGTAGCTGGCAACACAATTACAAATGAAATAGCGCGCGGACTTTCCATTTCTGCTCAGGAGGCAGAAGAGCTCAAGAAGGAGATAGGAGTTGTAGCGCTTGGAGGCAACTACGCTGTAGCAGGTGATGAGGTGGCAGACAAAGTTTCGAAGATAATTCGAAGTGTTGTAACTCGCCTGCATTCCGAGGTAGATCGATCAATAAACTTTTACCGGAGCAAGCAGGGCGGCTCTGTTCCCGTAAAGTTATACCTTACAGGCGGCGCATCCCTGACAAGGCATATCGATACATTTTTCCGCGAAAAACTGGATCTGGAAGTAGAGTACCTGAATCCGTTCAAAAACGTTCCGGTTGCTCCCGGGCTGGAGGAAGATAGTGAAACGCTGTATCTGATGGCGTCTTCTGTCGGGTTGGCTTTGCGCGGTGGAGTAAAGTGTCCGATAGAACTGAACCTCATGCCTGCAGAGATACTCGATGAACGCAGGTTTGCCGGTCGTTTGCCGTTCTTTGGGGTTGCCGTGGTAGGTTTGGTTCTTACGCTTCTGTGTTGGTTCATTTTTGCAGCCAAGCAGGAAGAAGCATTCAATTTCCGGAACGATACTGTACAGGAACGCATTGCTGTGCGCAGGAATTTGCAGGGGCAAATTGATACAATAAAGAATGAGGCTGACGAGTTTGGGCGAAAATGTGCATACCTTGCGGAGCTTGTAGCTGCCAGAGGATCATTTGCTGAAGTTATGGAGGCAATTCGCGCAGCCATGCTGCCGGATACCTGGTTGACAGAGTTGTACTACGAAACTGATGCGAACAATGTAACTTATGCCAATATAATTGTCCGGGGATATAAAAAAGAGCTTGATGAACGAGTCAATAAATATGGCGGGTCGGCAGCTGAGCTTATGGTGACAAGCATTCTCAGGAACAAAGAATGCTTCAATGAAGAGGGAACAAAAATACTGTCTGAGAAATCTGTTGAGAATGATTTGCTTAGCGAACTGAATTTGAAAGTGGCTTTGAAACGAACTCCCGGTGTGATTGATGGGAACTGGAGTGAGAGGTGGATAGAAGAATGAGTAAGACAAGAATTGCTGTAATAGTTGGCGGAGTTGTCTCACTTATCCTGGTTGCCATAACCGCTTGGTTGACTTTTTCACGTATGGGGAAAGCTTCAGAAGTCAGAAGTTCGCTCGATACGGCACGCAGGCAACTTGCATCATATTATGACCGGAATCCATTCCCCAGCGAAGACAATATTGGCATCGAGAAGGTGAATCTGGAAAAACTTCGGGAGCGATATGAATATTTGCTTGAACAAATTTCTACAAACGCGGTTTCGATTAAAGATGAGCACTCTCCTGGAGGTTTCGTTACATTGTGTGAGGAGACAGTGCAGAAGCTTCGGAATAAGGCTCCCAAAGGTGAAAAAGATGCTCCGATAGCAGGTGCTGATTTTTACTTTGGATTTGATAAATATGATCGTTCCAAGGAGGGTGGAGGTGTTCTGCCGGACAAGGGAGATGTGCCTCGCCTGGTGCGCCAACTGAAAATGATGGAAATGCTTATAAACAGGCTGTACGAATCTAAAGTCCTTAAATTGGAACATTTTGCACGTGAGGAGTTTGAGGCTGAGGATGCTGCAGGGTCTTCTTCCGATACTTCCCGTCAGATAAGGCGACGCAAAGGTTCGACCCGCTCAAGCTCCGGAGAAGGTTTTGCGTTCAGTCTTGATCTGGATCCGCTCACGCAGGGCGATGTTCCAATGGTGAGGGAAAGTTTCAGTCTCGTATTTAATTCGAAGGAAGCGGCTCTGTTTGACTTTCTCAACCGAATCGGCGGGATGTGGCCCTACGCTCAGATAGCCGGCGTGAAGATACGCAAAACTGGCGATGATGTGGTACTGCTTGCTGAAGAGAAAACTGCAAAAGCTCAAACGACAGAGGATCCTTTTAAACCGACTGTAAAAGTACCGCCTAAACCGCGCACTTCACGTCTCATATCCGGATCTCTCAGGGAGTCACCTGTAAGAGTTGCGCTGCAAATAAATATTTATACGTTCGAAGAACCGGTAACAGACGATGTTGGAGATGGTGATTTCGAATCCGGATATTCTGATCAAGGGTGGTAATTATGGCACGCACTGTATAAAGAAATTTTGTGATGGCTCACTACGATAAAATAATCGTCGTGGGAGTTCTTCTTGCGCTGTTGCTCTCGCTTGGAATACTTATAAACTTGTCAAGTTCGCAACGGGCAACGGAATCAAAGTTTGAAGCGGATCTCAATGCCCTGAGTCCCAAGTATGAAAAGAGCGGAGAGACAGATCCTTCACTTTATAATGCTGCCATGGCACGACTTGCGAAGCCTTACGTAATACCGGAAAGCGGGAATAACCTCCTGATAGCTTGCGAGAGGGTCGCCTGCATCAATTGCCAGCGTCCAATCCCCTTTGAGGCAGATGTCTGCCCGTATTGTGATGCAACTCAACCACCGGAGGATGGCACAAATGCCGGCTGGGACTCGGATGGGGATGGAATGCCTGATGAGTGGGAAAATAAGTATGGATTGAACCCTCTGGATCCTTCTGATGCTCATGGAGATCTTGATGGAGATCTGTTCTCCAATCTGGAGGAATTCCTGGCAGGTACAGATCCTGCCGACCCCAAATCGCACCCACCATATATAAATTATCTCAAGGTTGAAGAAATTAATGCAATACCGTTTCCGTTCCGATTGCAGAGCAGGACAAAGATGGGAGAAAATTATAGCTTCCAGCTCAATTCAAGCTTGGAGTCAAGAACGCATTTTGTTAAAATCGGCGATAAACTGAATAAGACGGATTTCAAAGCGGTTTCTCATACAAATAGAATGGTGACCATAAAGGCGCCCGGAGTACCGGATCGACGGAGCGAAGTGGCTGTTCTAATTGTGTCGGATGGAAAAGATACGCTGGAACTTGTTCAAGGTGCACCGAGCCCCTGGAATAGTTTTAATGTAACTTTCAAGTGCGACAAAATTGCCGACTTTGAGCCGATTGCGGTTAACCAGAACGAAAGTTTCAATTTTGATGGAGACTCCTATACAGTTGTCAAAATCAATAAAGACCCCAACTCAAACACAGGGACTGTTGTTATAAAGCAAAAGTCCACACAAAAGGATATAAAAGTCCTGAACTAAATAAACAAAAAAGACGTAATGAAGTTTGATTTTCAAGGAGCAGTTCTTAAAATGAAGAAAATGATAAAGGTTTGTAGCGTTTGTGTCGTCGTTATTGCGGCGCTTTGCGTGACATATACCCTTGCACAGGATTCTAAAGTCGTGCTTAATGCCAAACAACTTGGCATTGAGGATCTTGACCTTGACTTGGGGTTGGACGAAGATCTTGATGTTCAGGACATGGTGGAATCAGCAGAAAGTGATGGCGCAGAAGCTGAATTTACAGTAGATACAATTGAAGAAATTGATATTGCTGACTTTGATGCTGTAGAAATACCTGACATTGAAGAAGTGCCGGAAATTATCGAAGAAATAGCAGAGGAAGCAGAGGCACTTATAGAAGATCTTGACAGCACATTCACAGTTGATGAAGTTGTGGACGCAGTTGAAGAGCTTGCAGCCGACATTGATGTAGATGAACTGGCTGTTGCGGTCGAAGAACTGGCAGAAGAAGTTCCGGAAGTTGTAGAAGAACTGGAAGTGCTAGTAGCCGACGTTGATGTGGAAGCTGTACAGGACGAATTTGACGGTGTCGTTGCAGAAGTTATAGCTGATGCACAGGCTGCCACAGAGGAAACCGTTGTTGAAGCAGCAGATGTAGAAGTAGCTGTTGAATTTGATGTCGATCCATTTGAGGAAGTCGCTGTATTTGCACCGGAAGTTGACGAAGAAGTTATTATAGATGTAGCTGAAGTTGCTGAAGAAGCTGTCGAGGACGTGTTTGAGGTTGTCGACAGTATGGAAGAAATGGAAGTTGTTGCAGAGGTTGATGCTATTGAGCATACACAACCTGATATGCTTCTGGAAATTGATGATATTCTTTCTGATACCGGTGTTGAGGTTGCCGAAGAAGCGGCTGTTGTAGAACTGCCGGCAGTCGTAGAAGTGGTGGTGGGAGAAGTACCGCAGGAAGATATTGTTGCAGAAGTTACAGAAGTTACAGAGGAAACCGAAGAAACTGTCGATGAGACTGTCGAATTTGCAGAAGCATTTGCGGAAGAAAGTGTTCCTGCAGTTGAAGAAATTGCAACGGCTCGTATTGAGCTTGATCCTGAAATTGAGCAGCGTGTTTCCGAGCTTGAGGAGCTGGAGGAAAGCCGCCGCAAGTTGTTCGATCAGCACGGTCGTGAAAGCATTGAGCAGGGGAATGCCGCCCTTGCAGTTGCCAACTGGAACAGAGCTATCGAAAAATATAATGATGCCTTGGACTTTTTGCTTCCGAAAGAAGTGGAATCCAGGAAGGCTGCCGAAAAAGGGCTTGGAGAAGCTTACTACAGATTGGCACTGGAGCATCGTTCAACGAAAAATTATGACGAAGCTGAAAAGGCAGCCCGTGAGGCGCGCCACTATCGCCACCCAAAAGGTGAAAGCCTTCTTTTTGAAATTCAGAGCGAACGCGAAAGCCCTCCGCCACCGGTTGTCCCCCCGCGTGAAAAGCGCTGGATACAGCCTGAGTACAAGAGTGCCCAGTCAGATATTTCGAAGAGGATGAAAATTGCCAAAGAGTTTTATGCAACAGGTGAGTTGCGTGACTGCAGGCGTGAAGTTGAGCTTTTGCTGCAGAAGTATCCTTGGCACAAAGATGCGGTAGATCTTCTTCGCAAGGTTAGTGCTGCCGAGCATAGTTATGTCGATAACGAACGAATTACCACACGTGAGAGCATGATCAAGGACGTTACTGCGATTTGGACGCCGCGCACTTACGGTCAGGGTTTCAGTGAAGGTAAACGAGCTGGTGCAACAGGTGAAGTTACAGCACCGGTGAGCAGCACGCAAGAACAGCGTATAATGAAGAAGATGCGCGAAATAACAATTCCTGATCTCGATTTCCGCCAGGCAAATATCAGCGATATAGTAGGATTCCTCGGTGATGCATCGCGCGAATTTGATGATCCTGAAGTGCCGGCTGATGAAAGGGGTATCAACTTTATTTTGAATTTGGGAGACGACTCTCCAGGTTTTTCATCTGCTCAGCCAGAGTTTGATCCGTTTGCAGTACAGACTGCTGTCGGACCTTCAGCAGATGGAGCCACAAGCTCATCTATAACAATCAAGGCTCGGTATGTTACGCTTCTCGATGCACTCGATATGATTATGGATATGGCAGGTCTCAAGTATCGTGTTCGCGGTAATATGGTCATGATCATGCCGAAGACAAAAGCTGATACTGAATTGATCCACAAAATGTACAATGTGCTTCCCAGTATTGAAGATCGGGTGCCGTCACTTCCGTCTATGGGCGATGAAGGCTTCGGTGCTTTCGGAGGCGGTTTCGGTCTACAGACTTCAGATTCAGAATCAAAAGACTGGAAAAAACTCTTCGGCGACTTGGGAGTACCCTGGCCGGACGGATCTTCATGCCAGTACATGCCTTCGATCACTAAGCTGATCGTTGTCAATACCGCAGAGAACCTCGCTACATTGGAGTCAGTTCTGTCAATCTTGAACGTTACACCAAAGCAAGTGGAAATCGAAGTGCGGTTTGTAGAAGTAATGCAGTCGGATCTCGACTCACTCGGTCTTGAATGGATGGTAAATGATGACTGGGAAATTGCTGAAATGAAAGCAGACCGAGGTTTGCCTCCGGCAAGTCGTCGCCGTGTTGTAATGGAAAGAGGCAGCATAAATCGCGGATTTAATTATCTGAATAGGAACACTTCGAAAGAAATTCATGAAGGTGAGCCGATAATGGATAATATTGCAACAATTACGTCGATCCTGACGAATCCCGAGCTTTCTATGGTACTGCATGCGCTGTCATCAAAGCAGAGCACTGACCTGCTGTCAGCGCCCAAGGTGGTTACTAAAGCCGGTAGTCCCGCTACAATCAAGGTCGTTGTAGAATATATATATCCTACTGAGTACGATGTTGAAATGCTTGAAACAACGAGTGACAATAATGTGACAACATATAGCGGAGCAGTTGTTGAACCGCAAAACTTCAATATGCGTGAAGTGGGTGTAATTCTTGAAGTTACTCCTACAGTTACAGATGATGGCTCAATGATCGACCTGGCTCTTGCTCCGGCAGTAGTGTCTGAACCCACATGGAAGAACTATGGCTCAACATATCCCACTGATCTGGGTCCTGTTATTCTCTCGATGGAGCAGCCTTTCTTCCCAGTCAGGTCTGTTGCAACTACCGTGCAGATTTATAACGGGGCTACTGTAGTAATGGGTGGAATGATAACTGAAGAGCGGTTCACCAATGAGGATAAAATACCTCTCCTCGGTGATATACCCATTCTTGGACGTTTGTTCCGCTATAAGTACGATCTCAGCGAGAAACGCAACTTGCTGCTGTTTGTAACAGCTAAGTTGGTTGACCCCGCAGGCCGCCTCATGAAAGATGTAGAAGATACTGATCAGAAACTTGCTGAAATGTTCCTTGGAGAAAGAAATTAATTAAGCAGGAAGTACAGATATAGTGTAAATTTACGGGGAGGGCGGCTTTAGGGCTACTCTCCCCTTTTTATTCGAAAGAGGTAGCAGTATGGCATTAGCAAAAATAATTTCAGGAGCAGTATCTGGTATAGAAGCCTTTCGGGTGGAAGTTGAAACGGATGTAGGAATGACCGGTGACCCCCAAATCGTTATAGTCGGTTTGCCTGACGCTGCTGTAAGAGAAAGCCAGCATCGTGTTTCTTCAGCTGTTGCCAATTCCGGCTATGAACCCTTTTTCGGACGTATAACAGTAAATCTGGCTCCGGCGGATATAAGAAAAGAAGGACCTTTCTTTGACCTGCCCATAGCGGTAGGAATTCTTCTTGCGTCAGGTGCTCTCAGTGCAGCCTCCGGGAAATCTTCCAACAAGGCTGACAAAGAGCTTTTTGAATCACGTGCCATGGACCTGGATACAGTGGCAATGATCGGTGAGCTGTCTCTTGCCGGGGAGGTGAGGAGAGTCCGCGGTGTTCTGCCGATTGCAATCAAGTTGAGAGAACTGGGTATAACCAAGTTTTTGGTCCCTGTAGAAAATGCTGTGGAAGCGGCCGTTGTAGAAGGGTTGGAAGTTTATCCGGTAAAAAATCTGCGGCAGGCAGCGCAGATTATGATCGGTGAAGATGTTTTGACAAAACCTGTTATATCTAATGTCAGGGAAATCTATTCCGAACACGACAGTTCTTCGGATCCTGATTATTATGAAGTCAAGGGACAGGAAATGG
>JAAZFF010000407.1 GCA_012511845.1 Lentisphaerota bacterium | reverse complement strand
CTTTGCATCAAGCATTATACGTAGTTTACTGTTATTTCCAAAGGTAACATTGTTTGTTTGCAGTTGGCTGCCTACTGTCAATGTACCAAAAATATGACCTCCTGTTATCTCATCAATGCTACCGGGCGCAAGAACGGCAGGATTAGAGAACATCGGCATGCAGAACAATTCCTATACTCAGCAAAAGGATTATAAGTCCTTGTTTTATAATTCGTCCTTGTATCATATCCGACTCCTTGTTGTTAATTCATTAGACTACTTAATACACGCCCGCATATTTATTTGATTGTAATCTTTTGTACGACACATTCATTCTACACTTCACAACATCTTTAATGCAATGACAACTTTACTTTTCATGTCTATAAAACACAATACATGCAGTGCTTATCAATCAGTTTGTTACAAACTCCAATATGGAACTTGTAGATTATCAGTAAACGAGTTTGCGGAAATCGCGCAAAACATGAAATGTGATGAGATTACCGTTATGAGGTGAAGCTGCGCGCTTATCGCCACTGCGCGATAGTATAAGCAGGTCGTTGCCCTTTACAACCATAGAACCGTAATTCCGACTTTCTAAATCGGATGCGCCTTCAGCAACGATCCCTGCAAAACACCAATCAACCATGTTTTTTGAAAAATAAAGATGCATTCTGCGCCGCTCATTGTTCGGCAAATTGTACCGATTCGCTGAAAGAAGTTCCGGACGCGTCATTGAGTCTGTCGCCTGGGTCCCCAGCAGCCAGAAAAGTCCTGATGGTTTGTCAAATATTACGTGAAAACGCATATGTCCACCAGGGCAGGGAATAAAAAGAATTTTTTTCCCTGATGGGACTGTTTCCAACATTGTGGTCATGGTTCCATCATCGTATTCCACAACCTTGGCAATAGCTGCATAGCCCGTGCCTCCCGTGTGGGCACGCATCCAAAGATGAAAAGTCCTGCCCGACGGGTCATGCCAGATATGTGCGGGGTCATTAAACTGAACTACATTCGCTTCGAGCCAACCTATAGGAGCGCAATCGCGTCCGGGCGCCACTGTAATTCCCGATGGATATGACGACGCAAAGAACGGTACACCAAAAAAATCAATCCCTGGGTCACGTTCTATATCGGGAATAACATCTCGGAACGACAATATACTTGCAAACGTCCAACTTTCCGCCAACAGCAAATCCGCATCGACTGATGCCCGCATCAGCACGGGCGCCAGTTCACCGGGATACCATCCATGAATATCTCTGGTGACCCGCAATTCCATAACTAAATAAACGCACTCGTTGGCAAACCACACATTACAGGCCGATTGATGCCATTCCTGTCCGTGCGTCAGCCGTACAGGCGTGCCCCAAGTTTCTCCCCTATCATCAGAGCGCATTATCATTAAATCCCCTGAACCGTTCACCAATGTATCAGCATGCCCAATTACATATAGAACACCCCCTACTATGAAAGGTCTGGCATGAATAAACGGGAATGAGCCTTTTTCGCACCACTGCATGCCATTATCATCGGAAATAAAAATGCGTCCTTGAGGTTCGAACGATGGTTGACCCGGACCGCCAAAATCCATTGTTGCAATAAGCCGCCCGTCATCAGTACAAGCAAGTCCGGGCGTATAACAAAACAACGTTGCCGGCGACGGAGACTCACACACCGTAACAAAGTCGTTTGCAAGTGGACGAATTCTGGAATTGCAAAAGTGTGCACTCATTTTCAGTTTTTATTTAAAATAATTATGAACTTGTATCAAAAGACACAGAATAATCATTGCAATCAATCCAGCTCAATCAGCGCAAATGAATTGGGTTGCATTCTGACTGTGGCAGAGCCATCCTCGTGCGTAATAAGTGATACTTCCGTATAGCTGCGTACTGCATCCGTGAGATGGCAGCGGGCGTTTCCAAGCGAACGCCCATCCGCCAGACGTATCTGCACGGGTACGGTGGCAACGATGTTGTTGTCGTGTGAGTAACGAGCGATGAAGATTGCCAGGCATCCCTCTTTGTTGCGTGCTGCACAGGCTACCAGCTCCCTGTGATTATCCCCCGGTTCCCATGGGTGTTCCGGAAACAGAAATGTACCGGACGCACTTTCGGTACATTTTGTTTTAACTTGTGTTCCCAACGTCTGAAGGCGCTTCCATGCCACGAAAGGATAATACCCCTTCAAGGGAAGCAGTGTGATAATGTCAAACATTCCGTTCATGGCACACCCAATGCGTGCGTCGTAATACATCAGCATATCTAGAGGTGAATTCTGGCAGTCTATCATTGTGGCAGCGATCATTGCCGCGCCCTTCTGATTGAAACGCCCCGACTCACATTCGAGGGTGTAAACCCACTCATCACTCCAGCCGCGTACATAGTTCCACTCATTCAGGATAAGCTCCACATCGTTGAAACCGTTCTTGTCAAGAAGCATGCGAGCCTGTCTTGCAGAATAAGATATTTCCTCGAATGATTGCGCATATGCGTGATAAGAATAGAAATCAAGTGGCAGTTTTTCCCTGACACAAAATGGTAGAAAATCATCCTTCCAGGAATTCCATCCGCAAAAGGCGGGACCTCCTATCTTTATATCATTGAAACACCTCCGCAAATGAAGCGATACTGTTTTATACAGTTCAAGAAACTGTTCTTTCGTCCCGGTCCAGGTCGGTCCGAGGCGCCCATCCTCCTTGACAGTATTCAGGTCGGGTTCGTTCCAGATTTCCCAATAGCGGATATTCCACCTGTATCCATCAGCCCAACCTTCATTGTAATGACGAATTACATGTTCGCAAATACGTGCCCACTTTTCAAAATCTTCAGGAGGATTCACTCCGTATTTCTTTATCCAGTGTTCGATAGATTGTCCGAGTCTGAAAAATGGTTCTCCTCCGGCAAGGCGAATTGTTTCGAGATATTCATCTGTAATTGTAAAATCATAATTTGCGGGATCGGTCTCATCTGTATCAAAATCCGGAAACATTGATGTAATATCGCCACAATGGTGAGCACCGTAAGAATAGCAGAGTGCAGCATCATGAGTACGGACAAATGGAATTTTCAACGACTTAAAGTCATCAAAATTACTGCTCGTCTGGTCGGATCGGGCTTTCTTCGGACCATTATTGACTGCATTCATAATTTTGATCGGCCCAACCACTTCATCGGGATGCACTTCGATGCGCCATGCTTTGTTGCAAACAGCGTTCCATTCACCTGATTTCAGATTATTGCATGTGGAGTTCTTCTCTTTTTTCATAGTAAAGGTTCCGATAATTTCATTTCTGAGCAACATAAAATTAATTAAGTTACAACTATAAACAAATGCAGGTCATAAACCAATACTAAACTGGAATTTGAATGAATCCGGAACAGGTCTCCAAGCCCCATCTCGCAAAGCCCGATTGATATCCGTTACAAAAACATCTGCGATTTTGTTGCTATCTCTTACCCACTTATCATGATAAGTGAATATGACTACTTGCATTTCTGCGGCGCACCAGCACATGCGGTAATGTCATGGATCGTCTTTCTCTCAATTATGTGATACGTCAAAGACTTCATTTGATGATAGCCCCCATTCTTTCATGTAGGCATTGATGTATGATTCGTCCGTGTTTTCCCTTCGGAGCCGGCGTAGATACTCTCTTTTCCATGCATTTGCGGCATGGAGATCTTCGGCACTCAAGGGTTCGGTGATGTACTTTCGATCCACGTAAACTCTCCTGAACAGATTGGTCAATCCCAGTGAGTCAACATTTTTCCCCTTTGCCTGAATCTCTTCATACTCCTTGCGTTTTTGCATTATGTGCGCCCAGCGGTACGCCTCAGCCGATATACATTCCGCAGGATAACCGGTAGATCCCATGAAACTTGCGTGATATCGGTCGCTCTCAAGCGTGCGTTCACTGCTCGCTTCCGTAAGTCCGAGCCGGGCGGCGTGTTCCGGTCTGTTAGTCAACACATTAATATCGTCCAGCAATCTATTCGCCCGTTCAGTCTGCCAGTCGATTATCTTGCGTGGTGGAAGCGGATGGGTTTTCCCAAACTTGTCCCAGAAGGCGATTTCACGTGCTGACAAAGCCAGATTGTAGTTAGGCGACTCCAACTCGAATCCACTACACGGCAAGTCCTCGTCGCTACGATCTTGTACCGAAGGATCCTCATATGGCATAGGTGGATATGCCCTCCCATAACTCCAAGCTTCCCCCACGGCCGTCCCGTCAAGCCATATGACCTTATCTTTCCAGAAAAGCTTCGGGTCCAGCCGTCTGCCCCACCAGCTAGTCTCTTCTCCGATCTCGAAATCAGACCAGTCACGGTCGTCTGGAAGATGCCCCAGGCTCTCCAGAAGCGCAAGCCGCTCTTTGCGGGACATTCCAAGACGTTCTTCACGATTCGGAATACGATGCCCCTCCCACTTGTTCGGACCTATTTCGGCATTAGAGGTCTGCTTGCTATCCTCCCGATGTGCCACAGAGGTCATGTTGGCGTGATCTAAGGAAAAAGACAGTTGAGTCATGGCTTTTCCGTTATGTTCCTTGTGTGCTCGCTTCATGGCGATAACAAGTATAGCCAGAAACATTGCTACAAAGGTGACTGCAATTATAGTTTTTTTCATGGTGCCTCCGTGCCCTCTGTGATTGTCGGTGCGGCCAATGCCCCGAAGATGGTTCCCTCCGTGTAGGGGACAATGGAATCCCAAAGATAGATCCCAATATCGGTCGTTGAGTCGCCGCTGATGTTTGTATCCTTAAAGTTAAGGTTGGCAAGGTTATCTTTAACACGCTCTGCTGCGATCTGGGCCGGCTTCAAAGGGCTTTCATTTGCAGCTTGCAGTGCAGTATTCGTGTGAATGTTGGCACCCATAAGTGTGATCATTGCCAAATTCCCTTTCCTGGTGGACGATCCGTACCATGGCGGCGATATTCCGACGTATAACCCTCCTCCCCAACAATTGGCACGGTTTTTCGAGATAAACACATCCGAAGATGAGGACCAAATTTCACCATGGCAATCGTACAGTGTTGCTGCGCCCCACCCAGCGCCGAACCTCCGCTTGTCATCATGATATGACGTTGTGACAAACACTCCGCCTCCATTACCATAACCATCCACCGCTGACCCGTTGGCATTGTTTCCTTCAAACTCCAGATTGCCTGAAAAAAATGCCCTGCCGCTTTTAATGGAAATACCCCCGCCATTCACCGCAGCGTTGCAATTCCCAATTTGCATGCTGCCGGGGCTTCCGCCTTTCAAGTAGAGGTGTCCTCCTGCGGATACATGAATACCGCCTCCCATCCCCTCCACTTTACGATGATCGTCTGTCGGCAATGGCAGCCCCTGCCCCTCATTCAGAGCACTGCATCCGTCAATCAGTGTGTCCTCTATGCGCAGCTTTCCACGGATGGTGACATACATGCTACCGCCATTGCCGGAAGCAGAGCAGTTTTCCATAAGACAATTTGCAACAAGAACGTCATTAACTGGCGGGGCGTCTGTCTGGAGTCCTCCCCCGACCGACACTGCCCCTCCCTTGCCATCACGTTTATGTGTCGTACCACCTTTGCAACGGCGGAAAATCGAGTCCAGTATATCGATATCCATGCCTCGCCCGTTGGCGGATATGGCACCACCGTGCCATCCACCTTGAGACGCTGTAAATGTAGAATTGGATATGAGCCCAATACAGCCTCCGCCAAGAGCTACTGGTTCTGCCGTGGCAGGCGGCCATTGAAAAGAAGGCCGTCCGAGAACAAAATAGGTCCTTGCCTCCGGGGATGAATCTTTTGAGAAAGACACGGTACCCCCGTTTCCGTACGAAACTGAGTCTTCGAAACGGCAGTCCCGAATCTCCACACTTGTATTGGACTTCTCGCCATGGACGAGGATAGAGCCTCCGTCACCTGTGAAATACAGCTTCGCCTCGTTCGGAGAGAGTGCTACAGGGTCCTTCAAGACTCCTGCCCGTGCATTTGCAGAAACTGAGTCCAGAAGTCTCAGCGTTCCAGTATTCACATAAATGTCTCCGCCTCCTCCGGCGGATTTTTCAGTCGGAACCCCGCCAGCCTTGGACACCTGCGCCGCATTCCATTCGAAGAAGCAATTTGTAACCGTCAAGGAGGACTGCAAGCAAGCGATGGCCCCGCCCATCCCCTTGTCATAGACGACGGCCCCGCCGTCATCGTGATCTGCCATGTTGTCGCTGAACACGCAACCGCTTATTGTCGCATCTGTCACGGATTTCAGGCAGACCCCGCCACCGAAGTCCGTCGCCGTGTTGAATGAGAACTTGGTATGGCAGATAGTGAGCCCTGATGAACCCTCGGAGT
>JAAZFF010000406.1 GCA_012511845.1 Lentisphaerota bacterium | reverse complement strand
CTCATATATTCAGGGGTGCCGACTATATCGTGTGCCTCTTTTGCCATGGTTTTCAGTACGGCTGTACCAAAGTCGATTATTTTTACTTCCGATGCCTCTGTGATGAATATGTTTTCAGGTTTGAGATCGTTGTGAACAACATTATTCTGGTGAGCGTACTCGAGTGCTTCTGCACATGCGAGAAGGATTTGACATACAGTTTCTATCGAAAGAGCTCCGTTCTCTACGATAACATCGTAGAGAGTTTGCCCATGAACAACTTCCATAACAATGTAGTAACATTCATTAAAGGTGCTGAAATTATATATTCGAACAATACCTTTATGACTCAGCAACATCGCGATGCGAGCTTCATCTTTGAAAGAGGCAAGAACATCTGGATCATCGAGAAGCCCCGGATTGATGATTTTTATAGCAACTTCGAGGTTAAGAAATTTATCATATGCCCTGAAAACCGTGCCTGTCCCCCCGATACCTATCAAATCCTGCAGCAGATAGTGTTCGGGATCAGGTCCCATTATTTTCGAATCGGATTCCACCTGGCTATCAGACATTCTTATAACTCGTCTGCCTGATTCGCCTCTGCCTGGTGGTCTTTTGGCATACTCGGCAAGAGCTTCTCTTACAGATTTTTTAATGTCCATCAGTGAGTATGGTCTGGCAAGGAAGCTTGTACCATAGCCTGAATCAATAAGGCTTTGAGCATTTTTTCTCAGAAGGGCGCCGCCGAGCAGTATTATCTGTATGCCGGGAGATGTGTGTGTGGCAATTGCGGACACTGTTTTAATATCGATTGAAGGGACACCGATATCAAAAATCAGCACGCCTACAACCATTGTATTGAGGGCATGTCTTATCAGGCGCGGGTTTGATGTAACAACAACGAGTCTATCTCCAGATTCCAGAGCTTTTCTAACGCCTGTCATGGGGCGTGAATCAAAAACTAAAATTGTAACAGGAGCGTTCATTTTATTTTAGTTTTTCAGGGAGCAGTGATCTGAGTTTATCGAATATTTCCAGTGCTTCCATCATGCGGCCTTTACCCTCAGTGCCGCATGCGAGGGAACCGGCGCCGGGCTCCAGGATCAAGACTCCTCTTTCCCTGAGCATTGCAACATTTGCCTGTGTGGCTGTGTTGTTCCACATATTGACATTCATGGAGGGTGCAACAAAGATTGGCTTGTAAAAGGCAAGTGCCAGGGCAGTGAGGGAATCGTCGGCTATTCCTGCTACCATTTTTGCCATTACGTTTGCTGTACAGGGCGCTATTACTAGAGCATCACATTCCTGTGCGAGACTGATATGAAGGGGGTTCACTACTGAGGCATCATCGAACAGGTTTCTGCAAACTGCATTTCCTGACAGCGTGCGGAATGTTAATTCTGTAATAAATTTCTCAGCGCCGGAGGTCATTACAACATTTACCTCCATACCGTCTTTCTTTAAAAGTCTGACCAGTTCGCATGATTTATATATTGCTATGGAGCCCGTAACTCCCAGTGCGATTCGAAATGACATTTAAGTACCCTTTCTTACTACACAGCGCCTATACCGGCTGCTTTATTTAAAACTATTGCCCTGAGTTCTGCGTAAGCATCCTCGAGTTGATCATTTACAAGCGTATGAGAAAATTCATTGGCGCGTGCCATTTCGGCAACAGCATTTTTCAGGCGTTTCTCTATCACTTCGACAGTGTCTTCCCCACGCTTCAACAATCTGTGCCGCAGAACAGAAACAGATGGAATTGTGATAAAGATGTCGAGAAATCCCTTTTTCAAAATATCATCGTCAGGCATGTCTGCCATTAAATTTCGTATTTGTGAGGCACCTTCTACATCAATATCTAGTACAAGCGATTTTCCAGCTGCCATGGAATCAATTACAGTTTTTCCAAGTGTACCGTAGTAGTTGCCATGCACTTCTGCGTGTTCCAGAAATTTTCCCTGTTTTACCAGCTCGAGAAACTGCTCTTTTGTGAGAAATGAGTACGCGACACCGTCTGCCTCTTCTCCTCTTGGCTGACGTGTTGTACATGATACTGAGTAAGTGAAGTCGGGAAATTCTGCAAGAAGCTTGTTGCAAAGTGTGGTTTTTCCAGCTCCGGAAGGTGCAGACACTACAATCATCAGCGGTGTGGAAGCTGCTACATTTTCTTTATCTGAATTCAAAACTTCAATCCTAAGGCTATTTGTTAATTATCACTTTGAGCATTACCGGTTTCATTTTAGCAAATCACTTTTTTTACCGCAACTTGTAATATTGAAAAAAAAGAAATTCACGACAAGACGAAAAATAAACATTGTACTTAAAGATGACAGACTGATATAATGCTTTTAGAAAAAGTGAATGATTGCTGTTTCTTTACCGAACCTCTGATATTCAAATTTTATGCATCTATTAAGGAGATACATCATGGAGAGTAAATTATTTGGCAAATCTGTTCTGACGGGTATCGTGCTTCTTTTTGGAGTCGTATATGTGTCGCCAATCCTGAAATCGTGCCTTTTGTAGGCGATGCCCAGACGCTGCTAAGACCGGATCGCGTGTACACGCATGCACTAGACTTCGGAGAAAGACAGAATTATCCGATAGTGAACGGCGTGCAGTTCACCAGCACGAGAGGCAACGGACCGGGCTGGAGAGGATTTCCTGACGGTGTATTCGGATTTCAAGAACCCAACAATATTCTTTCCCCATCCGACTCGGGGATTTACCAGGTGTTGGGAGATTTTAACTACGGCATCAGTAACAGCTCGATTTATTTTGACAACCTGACACCGGGAAAGGTATATGAAGTCCGTTTTTATCATCGTTTTTTCGGCGAGCTGCAGCGACAACAGCATTTACATCACACGTCCTGCCTCGCTCTTCACAGCAAACACCCTCAACCTCCGCGGGTCCTCTACGCTCACCTGGAGCCTCAGTCCCGGCGATGTCTTCGAGCATCCCTTGATCGATATCACTCAAAACGCAGCGTTCTCCGCCGACACGCTCATTGAGGTAGATCTTGGGAAATTCACCGGTCGCGCCACACTCTTTCAGTCCTCCACCGGTGATCTTTCGGACGATGCTGTCAACGTCAGTCAAAATGCTGGCTATGACTACAACCTCATCGTCAACCCCAACCTGCTTGAAGTAAGCTCCTGGATTACCTCCATCTTCATCGTGCGGTAGTGAGTGAAACTCAGCAGGCGAAGTTACGTCTTTTAGTGTGGTGCATACCGTATTTGTCCCTGAACACGACGTAAAGCGGAAGTGCCTCGCACCCGGACCTGTTACCCGCGCCTCGCAATGTGCAAAGGTGTTCTGACTGTGAACGTACTTGATCTCCTGGCAACAGGTTGTTAATACAAAGCAGTCGATGCCACTCGGAAATCAGGGTATTGACACTGGATTTTTTATATGCAAAACTTTCAGGCGTAAGTCAGGAACTTAAAATGAAAAAAATTATTATTGCCATGTGCTTAACTTCTCTTACAACTGCAGGTTACGGCGAACAATCAGATGTTGCCAAATTCGATCCCAACATGATAGTGAAAAACGCCATCGTTGACGATAGCGGTGTAAAGTGGATCGACGGTCAATACCTTCCGCTTGAAGGAAAAGCGTTTTCCGATGTTGATTTTTTTTATGATCGTCTTCCGAAAAATGTTACAACAAATGTGAACCCCGGTGTTCGCAATATAAAACATCATTCTGCCGGATTGCAGTTCAGATTCAAGACTGATTCCGGCAAACTATGGATTAAATGGACTCCGCGCAATAGGGAACTCGCTATGGATCACATGCCTTCGACGGGCGTTTCCGGCATTGATATTTATGCGAAAGGAGATGATGGAGTATGGCGCTATGTAAAAACAGGACGCATAACAAACCCGGACGGAGGCGTTTGCGAACTAGGCTGGAAGCCCGGTACTCCCTGCCTTATAAATTTACCTTTATACAATGGAATCAAAACTTTTACCCTGGGCATAGAGGCTAATGCCACCGTTGAAGCCCTTGAGCCTCGAACAAATGGAATAAACCGCCCCGTAGTATTTTACGGAACTTCAATTACACAGGGTGGCTGCTGTTCACGCCCCGGTCTCTCGTTTGTTAACATTGTCGGACGCCAACTTGATGTCCCCGTAGTGAATCTCGGTTTTTCCGGATCAGGAAAAATGGAGCTAGAAATGAGTGAGCATCTGACGAATATTGATGCGGCATGTTATGTGCTGGACTGCCTTTGGAATATGGACAATCCTACGGTAGAAAAAAATTACGAGCCCTTCATCCGGAATCTGCGTTCCAAATGCCCGAACGTCCCGATAGTAATGGCAGAACAATGCGATGTCTTCTCGCCTGAATCCAACTATAAGGACAAGGTTATGCGAAACCTGTACGAAAAACTTCTTGCTGAAGGCTGGAAAGATCTGGTGTATCTGCCAAAAACCAAAATGTATCTCGACTCCGAGGGTACAGTTGACGGCTGCCATCCCAACGACCGGGGAATGATGTCGCTGGCAGTGGCTTTCGGAGAGGCAGTTAAAATCGCTCTCGATTTATAATTTCATAAATTTTCCAGCTGATTTTGCAGCATTCGTATTGCTACCAGCGATAATACCTGTACGGGTCATCATCTGCTTCCGGTATCTGGATATAGTAGCTGTCCAGCCACGAGCCCCTTGTAGTTATCGCCGGCTTTCCTGCAATGCCGCCATCCAGATACGTGTTGTTGACTCGCACAACTATTGTATTGTCGGAATTTTCATTTAGAAGCTCAGCAGGAATCGTATATTCGCGAGTGAAAGACCAGTAATCTCCGGGATTTGTTTTCGTTGTAACTTCTCCAAGGAATTTTCCATTCAACCAAATCCAGGATTCGTCATCGCATGCTCCTATGTATAAAGTCAGATCGTCAGGAAGAGACTTCTCCAATTTAAATGTTTTCCTGTACCAGACGTATCCCAAATGTGAAAAATACGATGGAAGCTCTATAATATCCCATTGCGAATCATCGTAGTCTGCCCGCCAGCAGTTGTCTGCAGGATTGTCAAGATGCGTCTCATCAGATGTTTTCCAGCCGGTGCTCAAATCCTGTCTTGCGAGTTTTGGAGGCGTGCTCAAGAAAGAATGAACAGGGGCTTGCATCAATGCCCCGGAATTATCCAGCAGACGGGAAATCATGAACAGATTTCTTCTGAAAGTTGTTCTCAGATAAGGCTTTGATTCATAAGCAAAATGCCATGGTGCCGCCTGGGATAATATTATCTTGCCGGCTCCGTATCTCATAATTTGCAATGCCGGATTTTTTCCTGAATCGGCAGTTTTTAAGGCAGCAATTACAGGTGTTTCCCGCCAGTGCAGCTCAGCATTGGAAATCCCGGTGAATTCAGGTTGCCTGCCCAACGTTTTATCGACTACCGATACCACACTTTCTGTTACTGCCTCCAGTTCCCCCGGAAGGATCGACTTCAAATCTGTTTCTTCCAGTCCGACACCTATTGCGCAGATCCCCTGGCTAATGAGAGGGCGAAGATCCTTCATCTTTGTCCCGGGTCCAAGAACAAACAAAGAGTTCTTTGAGATACTTCCTGTTCCGATACTCTTAAAATCAACTCCGAGCTGCTCCAGCAGTTTGCTGCCCCTTTCATCACCATCGTAAATCACTGTTTTGAATCGGGACTTTTTTGAGTCCGACAGATATTCGATGATATTTTTAACGAGTCTTGCGGCAGCAGGTTCATCTTCTGATCTACCCGATACATCCATCTGGCAGAAAATCATCCGCGAAGTTGAGTCAGAGTACTCAAGAAGAGGACTGTATTGAAAATCAAAACCACAATCAAGAATCGGCTGCCAGTTTCCGCGAGAAGGTTTTTCAATAATTGCTGATGCAACTGAATTTCTATTTCCGCAACGCCAAACGCGCTTATTAGAAAATCCACACCAATACCATGCAGGATCAGAAGTTTCAAAATTCGGAAGTTCAAAGAATGGTTCATAAAGGGTTGATGCCCCTCTCCAGTTTTGCATCACATTCTCTTGAAGTCCGGAAAGCGCAGGATGACCAGGCACCCTTGCTTTTACATCCCGTACCCCATGCTCCATTGCCCTGAAACCCAAACGATTTACAAGAGTGTCATAATCCTGTTCCAGAAACAGAATTCGCGAGAAACCATTAAAGGTATCAGTCTTTAATATAGCACCTTGCTCACTGCCAAAAGCTTCACGCCCTATAACCAGCACTTTCCCCATGTCGGCATTTTCAAGTGTTCTGATGCG
>JAAZFF010000405.1 GCA_012511845.1 Lentisphaerota bacterium | reverse complement strand
ATGCAGAGGCAGCAACGCTCTGTCAGGATATCATCGACGGGAAATATGGCAGCTATGCACTTGAAGATAACTGGACAAATGTATTCGGTTTTAATAATGACCGTTCATCAGAAATCATCTGGTCCGTACCAAGCCAGAACGCTATCAGCGAAAGAGGTGTCGGTCCGCACTCTTCACATTATGGAATGAACGAATACTGGAGTAATGGAGAGATTGGCAACAGGAACAACGGATACTGTCTTGTTCCTTCACTCGACGTAGAGGGTAACTCTTATCTACATGGGAGTGACAATCCAAGTTCAAAAGGCACCTATCGTCTGGGAAGTCCTTTTGCAAAGTTTGACGAGTCAGATATCCGCAGACAGCTTAATGCGTATGAAGGTGAAGGCAACTGGCGTGGGATGTTCTATTTTGGCGAGTTGATCAATCCCGTTACCGGTGATGTATGTCACGGAGGTAACCGCCAGGTTAAACCGACAGACGTATTGGTACTGGTAGACCAGATCGCTCGTATCTTTCCTCAGTCGGGAGCGGAAGCCGATCACGGCAAAGAAGGTGCACGCTGGGGAGAAGAGAGCTCAGGAGTTCGCCTGGCTAAGTTTTCACCCATTCCATGGCTTTCTGAGAAAACATTAAAAGGTAATCCCGACATACCTGTATTAAGACTTGCTGAAGCTTATTACATGTTGGCAGAATGCAAATTGCGCAAAGGAGATAAGGAAGGAGCAGCCGCACTGATCAATGAAGTACGCGACCGCTACTTCCCCGAAGGTGATCCTGATCCGGTAACAGCTACGAACCTTGACGAATGGCGTATGCTCGACGAATGGATGATTGAATTTATTGGTGAAGGCCGTCGTCGTACCGATCTTGTGCGCTGGGACAAATATACCACCGAAGCATGGTGGGACAAACCTGCAGACGGTCCGGGCAAAGCACACTACAACCGCTTTCCTATACCCGAACAGGCAATGGGCAGCAACCATCTTATTGAACAGAACCCCGGATATGAATCCGCGGAATAAGTAACAACTGAAATTTAAAATGATGGTAAGTAATGTCACTGCAAGGTGATTTACTTGCCATCATTTTTTTTCTTCATCAGGCCATGAACGGTAATGCCAATGTCATCTGCAACACTGGTGCTATTGTTTCATCATGTTTTCAATTTTTGTATTCAACATTGCATTCCTATAAATCCTTTTTAAGGTAAATCATGTCGATAAGCTGTATGTCACCGTCGAACATCGGGTGGTCGTAATAATCGGTGAAGAAATTTTCTACCCGATGCGACTCTTTAAAACCACAACCCTCATAAAATGATAAGATTGTAGGTGTTTCGCCAGTCCCGACAAGCATTGTTTTGTAGTCTTTCTTGTAGAGGTCAGAAATGTAATTTATCAATGCTTTGCCATACCCCTTGCCTTGATCTTTTTCGTAGGTCGCTATATTTTTCAACTCGCAGGTTTCACTGTCTACAGGTACTACAACGCAAACACTTTTCAAATCATCGTCATAT
>JAAZFF010000404.1 GCA_012511845.1 Lentisphaerota bacterium | reverse complement strand
TCTGCTTCCGCAGCGGCCCCCTCGTTTCCGTTGATTTCATGCGGGAAGTCGTCCTGCCGCGCTACAAACGGATCAGTGCCAGACTGGACAAATATGGCGTCAAAGTGTGGTATACCGACTGCGACGGCGACGTACGTCCCCTGCTGCCCATATTCCTTGAAGGCGGAATAAACTGCCTCTTCCCGTTTGAAGTTAATGGCTGCGCGCATCCCGGAACAATACTCGATGCCTACCCCGATGAAATCAGGATAATGGGCGGTGTTGATAAAATTCAAATGGCAGCCGGCAAAGAAGCCATTAAAAAATATATGGAAAGCCTCGTGCCGTATGTAGAGCGAGGCGGCTTCATCCCCTTCTGCGACCATCGTTGCCCGCCCGATGTATCAGAAGAAAACTACCTCTACTACCTTGATCTCAAACAAGAAATGTTCGGATTACAGGATTAACCGCAAAAACTGCAGAACTGAAATGGAAATACTAGATAAAATACCGTTTCTGATAAATAAGGACGCCCTCATGCGTCAGCTCATGATCGAAAAAGATTCCGAGGATGAAAAAGAGTTCGATGAGCTGATTCAACTCGCAATTCAATGCGGACGACCAAAAGCTGTTTTTCTTCAAGCGTTTATTGACGAAAAAACAAATGACGGGGTCGTGATAAACGGCATAACATTTACAAGCAAAACGTTACGGCACAATCTCAGCGACGTTCAACGCATCTTTCCCTTCGTCATAACGTGCGGCACAGAGATGGATGATCATTTCCCTCCCGGAAGCGATATCCTGAAAGACTTCTGGTGGGATGCCCTGAAAATGCAGCTTTTAAACGCTGCACGACTTACCCTGCGCAAACATCTATCCGAGAGATTTCGCCTTGGAAAAACAGCCTCTATGAGTCCCGGCTCCGGAGATGTCGGTATATGGCACATAGAGCAGCAACGCCAGCTGTTTGCGCTGCTTGGTGATGTAAAAAATGCCATTGGCGTTGAGCTGACTGATACATGCCTTATGGTGCCCAACAAAACAGGCTCCGGTATACTCTACCCTGCACAGATCGACTTCCAGGGGTGCGAAGTCTGTCATAGGGAAAACTGCCCGAGCCGACGCGCTGCATTCAATGCCAGTCTCTGGGAAGAAATTCAACCGGGCAGCAGGTAGCCCGGCTTGCCGGGCTACCCCCGCCCGATATCAAACGCCTTTAGATTAACATCAATAAACCCGGGCTTGATACACTCCCTCATCGCTGCATGCCATACTTCAATCTCAAAAGGCATCATCTTTGAAAGCGCACCTGCCAGAACCATGTTGGCAAATCTCGGACTCCCGAGCTCGAGGGCTATAGCAGTTGCACCCAGAAGCTTAAACCGGTCACCAAAAAGCTTTTCTATAACAGCTATACTATCCTGTAAACCCTCTTGCGCACCTGATGAAACTGTTGTCGGAACAAGATCGCGATCATCTATAATCGCCATCCCTGTATCCTTTTTCAGCATCCCGTAATTGCGTATAGCCTCAAGTTTCTCAAAGGCAACAAGAACATCCGTTTGACCGGCAGGGACGACAGGACCAAAAACTGCTAAAGGATCATCGCTAAAACGAATCTGGCTCATTACGCTCCCGCCGCGCTGCGACATCCCGTGCAGTTCACTCTTCCTCACTGATTTCCCGGAAGCGGCTGCAACGCGAGCAAGAATATCACTCGTCAGAAGGATTCCCTGCCCCCCCACCCCGACCAATGTTACGTTTACAATGGTTTTCATACAATGCATTCCTTTAATTATTTTCCTCTTCACCGGTCGACGAGATTGCTCCGAATTTGCAGACCTGGCTGCACGTTGTACACCCAACACAAGTTGTAGGCTCGATATACGATTTGAACAACCTTCCTTTGGGATCGCCTTTCACAATCGCAGGACATCCGATCCTGAAGCAGACTCCGCAGGCAACACACTTATCGGGATCAACCTTATACGGCGTAGCTCCGATATTTCGTCTCACAGCAAGAACACAAGTTCCGTACGCAACGATAACTGACGGCTCAGGAACCTCAAGCTCTGTACCGATAACCTCTTCGAGCTGCTTCAAATCATAAGCATCAACTTCAAAAACTCTCCTGACTCCAAGTGCCCTGCAGATTTCTGCTATGTTTGCCTGCGGAGCATCTTCACCTGACAGAGTTTTGCCGGAGCCTGGATTGTTCTGATGCCCTGTCATGCCTGTAATTCTGTTATCAAGAACTATTACCGTAACAGCACCATTGTTATAGACCACATTGAGAAGCCCGGTCATACCGGAGTGGAAAAATGTAGAATCTCCTATAACAGCGGCGATCTTTCTGTCGAGTCCGGCTTTTTCCATACCGAAAGCCGCACCTATGCTTGCACCCATGCAGATTGTAGTATCCATGGCTGACAGGGGGGGCACGCTGCCTAGCGTATAGCAGCCGATATCACCGGATACAACCGCCTTTAATTTGGAGAGCATATGAAAAACCCCACGATGCGAACAGCCGGCACATAGTACGGGCGGGCGTGTAGGCAAGGCAGGAATTTCCGGTGCTTCTTCTGCTGCTGCACTTTCCTTTTTCAATCCCTTTATTTCAGCGTACAGAGCTCCAACGCGATCGGGATTCAACTCCATCATTGAAAGCTCTACATCATGTGGCTCCACCTTGATGCCGGCAGCGGCAATGCCGTCACGAATTACTGGATCTAGCTCCTCAACAACATAGAGTTTCTCAACTTTCGATGCAAAGTCGCGGATCAGGTCGAGCGGCAGCGGATTAGAAAAGCCAAGCTTGAGAACGGAATCTTTCTCGAAATGCTCCATAACGTAGCCGTAGGCAACGCCGCTCGTCACCACTCCCACCTCTTTGCCGTCAAGGCGAACCGTATTAAATTTCGACTTTTCCGACTCTGCCTTCATAAGAGCCAGACGCTTTTCGGCATCATATCTCATGACGCGTGCATTAGCCGGTACTGCAACGTACTTGCGAACGTTCTTTACGTACTCTTTGACGGGAACATTACCGTATCCAAAATCATCACCGAGATCCACCATTGATGACGTATGGGCTGTACGCGTCGTGAGGCGCACGAAAACAATCGCTCCCGTTCGCTCGGAAAGCTCGAACGCCTCACGAGTCATGTCGTAAGCCTCCTGGCTGTCGGAAGGCTCAAAGAGTGCTGCCTTTGCGAACTTTACAAGATTACGTGTATCTTGTTCATTCTGGGAGGAATGCAGGCTCGGATCATCAGCTGCAGCAACAACCATTCCTCCGTTCACGCCTGTATATGTAAAAGTCATAATGGGGTCCATTGCCACATTGACTCCGACATGTTTCATGGCGGCAAGAGAGCGTGCTCCAGCGATGGATGCGCCGATAGCTACTTCTACTGCCACTTTTTCATTAACAGACCATTCGCAGTTTATTTCACCGTTAAACTTTGCTATTGTTTCGAGAATTTCAGTGCTTGGTGTACCGGGGTAAGCAGTTGCAACATGACATCCGGCACGGTATGCACCGTAAGCTACCGCCTCATCACCGGATAGAAACTTAAGATTTGGTTTATTGAACATAAAATTGATCTCCAGAAAGAATTGGCGTAAGAAGTTATCATAATTGAGAGTTTTTGTCTAAGAATTACGGCATGTAATTCCCGCCCTTCTGGCAGTGATCGGTAGGCAGTAGGCAGTTTCTAAGCCGGCGCATATTGTATCTCACGCAGAGACGCGAAAAGGTAGGGCGCGTTTTTCCAAAACCGCCGCAAGATAAAGAACCACGAACCACACGAAAATTCACGAAAACTTTACTGCCGGAAAGATTTAACCGCGAAAGACGCGAAAGATGCAAAAAGGTAGGGCGCGTTTTTCCAAAACCGCCGCAAAGATATCTCACGCAGAGACGCGGAGACGCGGAGCTTGGGGGGTTGGGAAGGCGCAGCAAGCTGCGGGCGAAGGGGGCGTAAATATTTAACCGCGAAAAGCGCGAAAGACGCGAAAAGGTAGGGCGCGTTTTTCCAAAACAGCCGCAAAGATATCTCACGCGGAGACGCGGAGGGCGAGCCCGGCGAGCCCGGCAAGCCGGGCAGTGGACAGTGGGCAGTGGGCAGTGGGCAGTTTCTTAGCAGGCGCCCCCATCACGCAAGCCCACCTGCCTCCCAGCCCGCCCCACCATGACTCGCGGCAAGCAAGCGTGTGCGAACCGCTGAGGGTGTCGGCGTAAGGAGGGGCAAATGCGGAGATGCGGCGCAGAGGCGGCTTGCCGCCGTCCGTTGAGCAGCATGCGG
>JAAZFF010000403.1 GCA_012511845.1 Lentisphaerota bacterium | reverse complement strand
TGCAGCAGAACTGTATTTCTTCCAGAGACTGGATCTTTCATAAGCTCTCCGTCCACCTTAAAAACCGTAGCCATATTTTCCGGAGTCAAAACATGTTCCGGAATCCCCTCTGCAAAAATCTTGTGATTGTGTATCAATACAATACGGTCACAATATCTGGCCATCATCTGCAGATCATGAGATACGACAACAACCGTTTTCCCCTGTTCCTTTGAATAGGAATACACAAGATCCAGAACATCGAATTGCGCATTTATGTCAAGATGCAGCGTAGGTTCATCTAGCAGAATTATGTCAGGAGTCTGAGCTATTGCTCTGGCAATCACAACACGTTGTCGTTCTCCACCCGACATCGTATTGATCAAACGGTCCGCAAAATCAGTCAGACCCGTCTTCTCTAACGCATCATCTACGATCTTGATGTCGTCATCGCTTTCCCCCGAAAATTGATCCAAAAATGGCATCCTTGCCATAGAGACTATGTCCCGAACAGTGAATGCGAACTTCACCTCATTAGTTTGAGGGACCACCGATATCACTTTTGCTATATTCTTCTTAGAAATATCTTCCAAATCCTTGCCGTTGAGGAGTACCTTCCCCAGCTTTGGACTTAGATTCTTATTTAAATTACCCAATAATGTGGTTTTACCACACCCATTCGGACCTAATATCCCCAGGATCTCCCCCTTTCTTATATCAAGCGTTACTCCGTCCAGCACTATTTTGTCCTTGTAATAGTAATGAAGATCGTCTATTTCCATCAATTCCAGCCCACCTCATTCTTCCTTCTGCGCAACAGGTATATGAAATAAGGCGCACCGATGAGAGATGTGATTATACCGACAGGCAAAACCTGAGACGGAAGTATTATCCGGGATATGTAATCACATGCCACCAAGAACATGGCCCCGGCAAGAATGGTGGACGGAAGCAGCAAACGATTGTCTGGTCCGAGGAGTATCCTCATTACATGAGGAACTACCAGACCAACGAAGCCTATCACACCTACAAAGGCAACACTGGCCGCCGTGACAAGAGATGCCATCACCAAAAGCTCTAATCTTACAGATTTGACATTTACACCCAGATTCTTTGCGTTCGCATCACTTATCATCATGGCATTAAGTTCCCGAGACCGGGAGATCATGAATACCACGCCGATAACAACCAGGGGCGCCGCTATGAGGACGTTTTCCCATCCGTATTGTGAAAGGCTCCCCATGCTCCAAAAGACGATGTCCGACAGCCTTTCATCAGAGAAATATGTAAGCGCTGAAACGATGGCCGATATCAGTGCTCCAACGGCGATACCGGATAAAAGAAGAGTTTCAGTAGGTACTTTGCCGCCCACATACGAGAGCGAGTAAACCAACAGCATGGTTCCCAAACAGAATATGAATGCGAGCAACGGAGTTGTGATGAAAACTGGTAAGAACGCTATCGGGAACAGCATTCCAATCGCTGCCCCCAATGAAGCGCCGGATGAAAGGCCAAGGATATATGGTGATGCCATAGGGTTTCTAAATAAGGCCTGCATGACTGCCCCAGAGATTGCCAGTCCTGCGCCCACAAAGCATGCCATGACCACCCGGGGTGCCGTATAATTTCTGACTATTATTGTATAAATTGATTCGCCAGTTCCAAAAATTCCGTCAAGAACATCCAGGGGGGACATGTATATTTGTGCTACTGCAAGATCCAAATAAAGAAAAATCAGAAAGAGGAGGGCTACCGCGGACAGCGTGATTATAGGTCGTTTTCTACGTTCAGTCAATTCGCAACCTCTCCTCTAAAGATGTTTAAGATAAGAAGTTTTGTCATTGCCTT
This sequence comes from Lentisphaerota bacterium, assembly GCA_012511845.1. Taxonomy (GTDB): domain Bacteria; phylum Verrucomicrobiota; class Kiritimatiellia; order RFP12; family UBA3636; genus JAAZFF01. The sequence continues at coordinate 1,203 of JAAZFF010000403.1, read as the reverse complement.
CTGAAAATGACAATCGCGGCCAATACGGCTATTACTGCTATAACTCCCAATGCAGCATAGAGCATATTTGAGTTATCTGAACCTTCTGTAGGAGATGTATCTGATTCATACATAAACTCATACAAGGCCACAAGTCCGTCCGCCAAAGCAGGGGTGTATGAATTCCAAGACTGGTCTATCTTCAATATCCTGTATCCGTCTGGGACGTTGTAGTTATCCTTGAAGTCTTCCGCTGAACCGTTATAGTTGCCGTCCAGGAATATTACGGTGGCCCCTTCTGCCTTCTTGAGTTCGAAGAAACCGTCACCGGGCGCATATGATGCTGCTGTCACACCTGCATCGCGTCCTGCATTCGTCCCTCCGGCAGTAGTTATCAAATTATCGGTTATACCGGTATTGGCTATTGTTAGGCTGGTGCTTGAAAACCCGGCATATATTGCAGAGACCTTTTCACCAGAGAGCCCCTCAATCTTATTGGTTACACTCTCTTTCACATCGATCATATTCTGAGAACGTTTCATGGAATCCGGAACGCCCAAAATTTTTTCTATATCTGCGATGGCTGCGACCGTACTGTCATAGTCATTCGGATAGAACTGCACTACAGTGTATCCACCTTCAGTTAATAAACTAACTCTGGGCTCGTAAAATCCATACCCGTATGTTATAATCATGTCTTTTTCCTTAATCCATTTCCCCTGAGCAACCAGTATATCCAGTCCCTGTCTGAGATTGATGAACCCATCCATTGACGTATCGTATGACAATATGGATTTACCAGACAGTTCTTGAACATCATCTTTAGAACTGGTATCAACTGCGGACAGTTTTTCTATCTGTCCTAAGGAAATCGTGGTTATTGTAAAGGCCTTTCCTATAGTCACAACGTTCTGCGCCGGCTCAGAGAATGTTCTTTCTCCTTTCACATAGTCTGTGATTGTAAACGATGTGTCTGCATCTGTCTCATCTGATGTTATGAGTGCAGCAGACAGACACGTCATTGCAAACACAGCAACAACTGCAAAAGCCATCAACTGTTTTTTTCTAACTGTAGTCATAGCAAATTTGATGAGGGATAATGTGATATTTATTTGTAATCATATTTTTTATAAAAATGGTGTTACTCCATATGAATATTCGTAAAATGAACGCATACTCCGCCTTTTCGTCAGAGAAGAAAACTTGATTACGTAGGTCCATAAT
>JAAZFF010000402.1 GCA_012511845.1 Lentisphaerota bacterium | reverse complement strand
TTTAATCACTTTCCACAAGGTAATCACAATTATGAGCGGTTTTTTCGGTGTTGTTTCCAAAGAAAATTGCGCCTCCGATCTTTTTTATGGTACGGATTATCACTCCCACCTGGGAACTGTCCGGGGCGGCATGGCTCTTTGGGCCGACGGGATGTTTCATCGAAGCATTCATGACATTTCCAATTCCCCATTCAGAACGCGTTTTGATGCTGACTATATTGCCTTCTCAAAACTTGGCGCAAATTCAGGTCTGGGAGTAATAAGCGATACTGACGATCAACCGTTAATCTTTCTTTCGCATCTCGGAAGATACGCATTAAGCACAGTTGGAAGAATATCGAACATAGACGAAATAACAGCAGAATTACTAAAAAACAATAATTCACAATTCGCTGCAATGCAATCCGGTTCAATAACAGCAACTGAGGTAGTCGGAAATCTTGTCAATACTCAGGCAACGATAGAGGAAGGCATTCAATACGTACACGAAAAAATCAGTGGCTCATGCTCGATCCTGTTGCTCGATGAAAACAACATATTATATGCTGCCCGGGATAAATATGGACGAACACCGGTAGTAATTGGAAGAAGCAGTAATGGATATTGCGCCACCCTTGAGTCGTGCAGTCTTCCGAACCTCGGTTATCAGCCGATTCGTGATCTGAAACCCGGTGAGGTAGTCAAAATTACAGCATCAGGTTTCGAAACATCTGTCGAATCAGATCCCTCCATAAAACCGAGGCTTTGTTCCTTTCTATTCGTATATTTCGGATACCCGGCATCGTCCTACGAAAATGTAAATGTTGAAGATACACGTTACCGTTGCGGGCGACTTCTTGCAAAAAGTTCAGGCGTAGATGCCGATATCGTAGCAGGTATACCTGATTCCGGAGTAGGGCACGCCCTTGGATATTCTTCTGAAACCGGCATCAGATACGAACGACCATTTGTCAAATACACTCCTACATGGCCTCGCAGTTTCACACCTGCCAACACTTCGCTGCGAAAACACATTGCGCACATGAAGCTTATCCCCATACCATCGCTTATAAAGGACAGGCGCATTGTATTTTGTGACGACTCAATTGTAAGAGGAACCCAGTTGAAAGAGCAGACCAAATGGATGTATGATTCCGGCGCTAAAGAAGTTCACATCCGGATAGCCTGTCCGCCCCTGTTGTATCAATGCAATTTTCTGAATTTCTCACGCTCGAAGGATATCATGGATCTGATTACACGCCGAATCATTCGCGATATTAAAGGTGAAGGAGCTGATATAAGTAAATTCAGGAACCCCGACAGCGAAGAATACAAAGCCATGATAAGACGTATCGGTGACAATATCGGCATAGATACACTTGCGTTTCAGCACATCGGAGACCTGAAAGAGGCGATCGGTCTGGATGGTCTCTGCACCTACTGCATGAGCGGAGAGGATGAATCAATGCCCAACTCATGCGCAGGAGGTTGCTCAATATGTGATGCTGAATGCCCGTCAAGATGCTGATGAGCCAAATCATCTCGTGCTGTAAAATGTGTAGAACGAGATAATTTTAAAGCCTGAATTACAGGAAACAAGTAAAGTCAAACCAAATTGGCAGAATTGAATATCATGTTAAGTAACGGTTATAAAAAAACATTTACACTCATTGTTTTATTTTCAGCTTTATCAGGTATATCGGGTACTTTTCCGGAGTTTTCCTCATTGGACAAAACGGAGAGATTTCCTCAGGACGTATCGCTTGAGCTTAAAGATGGCACAATCACTGTTGA
>JAAZFF010000401.1 GCA_012511845.1 Lentisphaerota bacterium | reverse complement strand
CATCAGTGATAAGCGGATACTTGCCTGATTCTGCAAGTTTAATCATTTGGGAATGTATTGTAGCGCCGACTTGTTCGTAGTTATACGCATATTGGTTTACATTTGATAGCATGAAGCAGTGAGTCGCTGCTTGCAGAACGCCATTCTCACCGCCTTTTTCATAAGGTGCACCTCCCCATGTAGCCAGGTCGGCATCGCCGGTACAATCTATAAAAACCTTTGCAGAAAATGCTTCAATTCCATTTTTGTTAGCCGCAAGAATTGCTTTTATATTCTGTTTCTCATCTTTTTCAACACCACAAACAAAAGTCTCGAAAAGAACCTGGGCTCCGGAACCTAGAACCATATCATCGTAGACAATTTTGAGGCGCTCCGGGTCAATCGGCGTCCAATTGACCTGTTCGGGAGAGAGGTGTGGCATCCCTTTCATGGTTTCTCTGAGAACATGCTCAGCAAGCCCCTGGTAAACGAGTCTTATTCCATCGGAGAAGGGGCACCATGCCGGTACAAGTCCCATTGTTCCCATGCCTCCAAGAGCACCGGTTCGCTCTAAAAGCAATACTTTTGCTCCTTTTCGTGCGGCGGCTGTAGCTGCCGTACATCCGGCGGGACCGCCACCTGCGACTATTACATCCCAACCATCAGAAAGTCCAATCTGCATTGACTTTGTTTCGTATGTTTTTGACATCACAATACAATCCTGTTGTTTTTAATAATTTCTAAAAATGACGCAAGCTTACCGGTGGTCCGAAGATTTCCCTGATAACAATTGCCCGCTGTGTTATTTCTTTTGAAGTTAAATTTTCAATTTTAAAAATTGGATGGGAAAGAGCATTGCTTTTCCCTGCTGTCGACTTTTGTGAACTTTTTGAAGAAGTATAAGTCGTTTTCGGCTGTGAAACTTCTGTGAACTTTCTTTGCAGGGGAGGAGGTGAGGGGGAACGTTTTTTGTTGTCTCTGTCAATCCCAACCTCAACCATCTTATAGGGGCTGCGACTTGGCACTATAACCGGACCGTGCGCACGACCGTCATCAGCAGGAACCGGCTGTCTGCTTCGATTTAATTCCTCAAGAATCTCATAAACCGAACTTGTTCTGCGCTCTGGGACATAATCTGTTTCAGGAAGATCCTGTTCAGTATTTTTTTGCTTCCCCTTATTTATTGATGCTATCGCAGCAATAACTATTGTCATTATAAGGATTTCAATCATTTACTGACCATCAGGTTTTCCTGCACCGGCTATAGAACGGCGCATGTCTGTATCTGATTCCACATTTTGCAATCTGTAATAATCCATTACGCCCAGTTTGCCTTCACGGAGTGCCTGTGCCATTGCCTTCGGTACTTCTGCCTTCGCCTCGACAACTTTCGCCTCCATCTCCTGTACACGTGCACGCATCTCCTGTTCGAGTGCCACAGCCATTGCCCGGCGCCCTTCTGCTTCTGCCTGGCGAAGCTGCTTGTCTGCATTAGCGCGTTCTGTTTCAAGCTGTGCACCAACGTTAGCTACATCGTTAACACTGGCAACAGAAATATCTGCTATGTCAATCGAAACTATTTCAAATCCTGTTTGGGAGTCGAGTCCGCTTGCGAGTACCTTTGCGGAGATTTGATCAGGATTTTCAAGCACGTGCTTATATGTTTCACAAGAACCGATAGACGAAACAATTCCCTGTCCTACTCGCGCAATGATTGTTTCTTCATTGGCACCTCCCACGAGACGATCTATGTTTGCACGAACTGTTACACGTGCTTTTACCAGAAGGCGTATACCATCTTTTGCTACAGCGTCAAGCATGCCTGTACCGCTTGCTCCCGTTTTTGGGGCAGGGCAATCAATTACCTTTGGATTTACCGAAGTGCGGACAGCTTCAAGAACATCACGCCCCGCCAGATCAATTGCTGTTGCCTGTTTGAAATCAAGCCGTATGCCGGCTTTATCGGCAGCAATCAGGGCATTCACGACTGTAATGACATCACCTCCGGAAAGGAAGTGACTCTCCAACAAGTCTGTGTTTATATACAGACCGGCTTTAACCAATCTAATACGGGCATCTACCATAAGGGCAGGGTTTACACGTCTGAATTTCATGCCGATCAAAGACCATAGAGAAACTCTTGCCGATGATACAAAGGCTCTCACCCAGATACCTATAACTTGCATCACCAGTCCGAGAATTACGATTGCGGCAAGAAAAAAGATACCGATTATAACATTTCCCAATGCACCCTGGGGTGCTGCAACAACTAATCTATTCATAAATCTACCTTACTGCTGTGTTGTTAAAAGAAATTATACTTTTTCTACGACTATGCGATTACCCTCCACGTCAGCTACACGGACTTTATCGCCTTGATTAATATTTTCGCCTCGAGTAACAACGTCAACTCGCTTTCCATTAATCTGAGCAAAGCCTGCCGGACGAAGTATCGTTAATGCAATACCCTCTACACCTATAAGTTGAAGTGCCCCGGGATCTCCGGTTTGCGAATCTTTCATATCAGTGGAAAGAGATAATTTTTTACCAACATATGACGAAGGGAAAAAACGTACCACAAGATATACCATCAAGCAGCCTATCAAAATTGCAATTACTGCCAGGCTGTAGCCGATTACCCCTCCATAAACTTTTACAGCCGTCGCAGCCGCAAGTAATAAAAGGATAAAGCCGATTATGCCCAAAATACCACCGGGCACAAAAATTTCAAACGCCAGAAGCGCTGCCCCTGCAAGAACTAATGCGATGTATTTAGTCATGCCTAAAGTTTAACAAAGCAGAAAATTTATAACAACAAAAATTTGCGTTTTTTTACGATGTTGTAAACTGCCGATACAAAAGCTATACTGCCGGAATATCTCACGGGAGCTGCGGAGGACGCAGAGGTTAAGGTGGTGCAGACTGTAGCACGGACAGACACGGACAGACATGAATGTCTGTTTTACAGGCTGCGACTCATGAGAAAACTGCCAACTAACTACTTATCACACTCTTCAACCACTGCCTTGTCAGCCGGGGCAGTGGTTGAAGAGATGCTGCAAATAAAAAAGAACATGCAAAATACAATTTTCTTCTGGACTTTTACACCTGTTTTAAGATAAAGTGTTTCGCAGTAAATAAATGCACAGAGCCGTTTTTTACGGTTTGTTGCGTTTTATCTTAAACAACCATGTAATTTACAGTCAAATGAGGAGAACCCACTGTGGGATCAGTAAAGAAGAAGCGTATCGCTAAAATGTCGAAGCACAAGCATCGTAAGCGCTTGAGACTCAACCGCCACAAAAACAAGTAGGGCGGGAGTTGTTATGGGCACCATTTTATTTGCATTTTTTGCAGGGGTGCTTTTCCTCCTCACTATCGGAACATCACCAGGTTCGGAATACGAAATTACGTCTTGCGAGTTTCGTAATCCTGTTTTGTGCCTTGAAACAATTTCAGAGGATTTATCCAGCGTTGAAAAAGTCTCTGAAGACGAACAGACACTGTCAAAAGACGAAAAATTGCTTCTTGAAATGCTTGCGATTGCCGAGAGTAAAGCAGTCGATCCGGAGGCGTTCCATGGTTCTTTTGATTTTGATTCTTTTGCAAGGATTTTTTATGCAGCCTGCAGGAATGCGTCTGAAACTCCGCATGGTGCAAAACAAATCGACAGAATGTTGAAAAAGTCTCTTGATGTTGTTGATGAGCCTGCAAACAGAAAAATTCTTTATTTTATAGCAGACAGTTTTTTAAAATCTGCTGAAGGATCTGATTCATCGTTAAGAGAAAAGATTGTTTTGAGTGCCTTGATGGAAGATCCTTTGCATTTTCCTGCGCTAGCTCTCTTTGATGTGCCAGATGGTGCTGTTATTCAATATTCTGATTTAGCAAAAGCACTCGATAAGCTTGACAGTGTGGCTCATGATGAAAAACTTGATTATGCATTTTCTATAGCAAAGGCAACATTGCTGCTGCATTTCGAAGAATTCGGGAAGGCTTTCTCTGAATTAAAGCTTGGAGAAACTGCACTGAAGAAACACTTTTCTGAAGAGCAGACTCCGAAGTATTTCTATAATCTGAAAGTTGCGGTTTTATACGAGGTTGATGAGAAGGAAGATGCTTTTAACCTGTTGGATAAAATGCTTGAGCAGTATCCGGACAATATTGATTTCATGAATCTGTTTGCGTATTTGCGGGCAAGAGAAGGTGAAAGACTTGAGGAGGCACTGGAGATGATTGATGCAGTGCTTAAAAAAGAGCCGGACAACTGCGCTTATCTCGACACTTTGGGGCTGGTGCTTTACAAACGTGGCGATTACGACGGTGCCATATCGAGCATGATGCGGGCACTTGAAAATGGAGGAGAAGAGTTTTTTGAGATTTTTGATCGTATAGGCGATATATATGCTGCCCAATTTTCCGCAGCGGCAGGTGTGCCATGGTGGTATAAAAGTTTTCAAATGTTTCCCAGTGCTAAAGTTCGTGACAAATTGCTGGCGGCAGGGATAACACATGAAGCTTTGAAATAGTTGTATAATTTGTTAAGGAATTCTGCAGGATGTCTCGTCAAACCATACACCAGATAGTATCAGGATTCAGGGCAGGTGATGCAATCAGCAATGAAGCCCTTCTACTGAAATCTCTGGCACAAAAAAACAGTCATGAATGCCACATATACTCACCTGTGCAACATACAGGTGCATCAGCAGCAAGTTCTGTCCGGGATATAGATAGCCTGCCGGCAACAGTAAAAGCGGATGATATATCACTTCTGCATCTTTCCATAGGAAACAGGGCAAACGATATCTTTGAAACGTTAAAATGCCGGAAGGTTATTTTATACCACAATATTACTCCCTCCCATTTTTTTGACCGCCTGAATCCGCAATTTGCACAAATTTTGCATGAAGGCAGGACACGTTTGAAATCTATGTCAGGCGTTGCTGAAATAAATCTGGCAGACAGTGCTTATAATGCCGGTGAATTGATTGAACTGGGATATAAAAATGTAGAAGTATTTCCATTTGCCATAGATTCAGATTTCGGTACCGGAGATGTGTCACCGGCGATGAAACGCCGTCTAATGCATGATGGTTGCGAAAACATTCTATTTGTCGGGCGCATTGTGCCCAATAAACGTTTTGATAAAATACTCGAAGTTTTCAGTTATTATCAGCTTCATGTAAATCCTGATTGCAGACTTGTTCTGGCAGGTTCGTCACATGGTCTGGAATCATATAAAGCCATGTTGCTCGGTGTGGCGCACAGCCTTGAAGTAAAACATGTTTTGTTTACAGAATTTCTTTCCGATTCAGAGCTGAACGCATGTTATGCTACGGCTTCGGCTTTTCTGTGTATGAGTGAACACGAAGGTTTCTGTGCACCTTTGATGGAGGCAATGGCTTGGGATGTCCCTGTTTTTGCGAATGCTGCTGCTGCCGTGCCCGAGACACTTGGCGGCGCCGGCGTTTTATTTGAAAATACCGATTGTGCCACGATAGCCGAAACAATCGGACAAGTATTGACTTCTCCAAAGCTTAAAGAATCAATACTCGCAAAACAGAAAAAGCGGTTTTCAGATTATCGCTCCAGAGATGTCTGGAGCGAATTCAGCAAACTGCTGGGAATTTAATCCAGTTCCGAAAATTTTATTGAGTGTATGTCTATAGAGCCTGAAATGCACTCAATCTTGAATCTGCAATCTCCTGAGCACTCAATCTTCTGCGCAGTTATTGTTTCCTTGCCTCCTGCGAAAGATACAATGTTTTCCTTTGCGTCATCTGCATCAAGCGTTACTCGCATAGATGCTGCGCCATCTGCTTCTGCTTCTACTGAAACAGTAACACCGCGAGATATGTCGTTAACAGAGTAGATTGCCCACTCACCGGCATTTAATTCGAGACAGAGTTTCTCCCAGCCGCTGTCAAAACCATGTTGTCCACGGGAATATACCATGCCGCGCCGCGGTTTAATATGCATCCCTGTTTTACTGCGATATCTGTACAGGTTTCCTTTCGGCCGTTTCCCGCTGCAGCAATCTTCTCCGGTGTCAAAGTCTGTACCCATCACAGTTACCGGTGCTCTTCGAAGTACGGAGTTTACAATATTGTCATTGCGATGACAGTTGTCTGCCTTAATGTTATTAAGATATTCATCGAAAATCTCCTGGGCTTCCTTATATGAAGGACGCGGTCCGCCGCTGACGAATGAAGTGATTTTATCCCAATCTTCGGGTCGTTTGATTTCCAGCGGAGAAGAGTTAAGGCCGGTTAGTTTTTTCCATGGCCAGAAGTTGAAACCTATCCCTAATTTCACTCCCAGTGGATACATCGCTGTGCACCATTCATCTTTATTTTCTCCACTTTCACCGAGCCAGATGGGCGCATTCAAGCGTTCGGAAAGTTCAATCCATTCAGTATAGCTCTCTTCTCCCGGGAGATTGCCATAACGATGGAAATGGATGATCATTTTTTCATCATAACTCTTGTAAAATGTATCCGTTCTCGACGACCAGTTTGCACCTTCAATCGATATGGCATGGCGATCATCGATGCGTCGTATTGCTGCCACACAATCATCGTAAAACCTCACAAGTTCAGGATGCAGGTATTCTGTATCCGGCTTATTCGGCAGAGAAGTTCGCAGGGGCTCGTTGAGCAGATCATAAGCTGCAACAATATCACGATCCTTATAACGTCGAGCTATTTCTTCCCAAAGAACAATAGCCTTTTCTCTCGACTCTGAATCTATAAATAAGCGGGGAATATCGTCAATGCAATCATCAATATTCGATCCTGTCTGACCTCCCGGAGCACCATGGAGATCCAGCACGACATAAATATTGAATTCTTCACACCAGTCGAGACAGCGATCTATAAGTTTGAACCCATCTTCTTCGAATTCCACACCGGGCTCATCTTTCATTAACACACGCCAGTTAAAGGGGATTCTGACTGAATTGAATCCCATTTCGGCAATTAGCTCGATATCGCGCTTCGTCGTGTATGCGTCCTTGAATTGTTTCCAGAAATTATTTGCATATTCAGTGCCTGTAAGGTGCCTAATCAGATATTCTATGCGATGTGGTCTGTCATAAGGTCCCCTGAAAGCCCACATATACCCCTCGGGCAGGAGCCAATTCCCGAAACCTACGCCACTGAGTATGAT
>JAAZFF010000400.1 GCA_012511845.1 Lentisphaerota bacterium | reverse complement strand
TTGAAAAAACATGCCATGTAATTTTTGAATCTGATGGCAATTTTTCAAGAATGGAAAGAAAATACCGGGGATCTCTTATTTTCTCAATGAAGCCACCGGCGTAAAGAAGATTAATCCTGTTTGGATTCAGGAACGTTGTATCAAACCCTGATGACTCCGATGCTTCAAAAAGCATATAGTCTAAAATCGATGATTTACCCAGGACGTCTGTCCCCAGAAACTCCTGACATGAATTCATAATTTCCCGGGAGAAGAAATTATGTGTGGCTGCACTGTAAGCGGAGTGCTCTGCCCGTGATCTTAGCTGTGCCAACATCCTGAAACGTGAGCCGGCTCTACTTTTATAATAGGTGTCAGTAGAATATGTCAGCCACCTGATCCCAGGGTGCTTAGACGCAAAATCTTTACAAGCTAAATGTGTTGTTATGGGAAATCCAATCGACACCATGGAATCAAACTTCTCTATGGCATATTGCCTTTCCAGCTCTTTCAACATCGTTCGGCGCACCCAGTACAATGTTCCCTCTCCACGCAACAGAGAATACCCAATGCGGATAAAGCGCCAAAGTTTCTCGTGTGCCGGAGAGTTAATCGCATTTATCTGACGACGGTTAAGCCAATCACTAACCTGCACAACCTGCACTCCATCAAGACTGAAGCTGTCTTCAGGAATCTCATTGCTTCGCCGCCTGGCTATAACTGTTATATCGTAAGATTTCTTCAGATATGCAACAATCTTCTCCAAACATATTCCGGGAGGGCTATAAGTGGGATAATATCCCCCCACAGTAATGACAAGACGCTTTTTTTTATGCTCAACCATTATTATCCCAAGCCTCCTTGAGTAATTCAGGATTGTTTCTCTTGGAATGGAGGTGCAGCACACCTGTTTTGAGCCAGAGATCGAGGCAATCATGCCATCCGACAAATTCCAGATAGGCTTTGCAGACAGGATTGTCCACCATCCGGCGCACATAACGGAGAGCCCGGCTCGATGTAAGCTTTTTTTTGAGCAATGCCTCCTGAAGCAACCCATAACAGAGATCGAGCCCGGCAATGCCGTCAGGCACCGCCCATTCCCAGTCTATCGCCATGAGTCCTTCCGACCCTGTACGCAAGTTCCAGACAGTAAAATCGCCATGGACAACAGCTTTCCTTATCTTCAGCCCCTCCAGAGTCGCAAGCTCTTCTCGATCAGGTGCCCAGCCTTCCATTGCCCAAAGGGAAGCTACATGCTTGTTTTCGAGAGGCGACACAAAGCCATCAACGATCCACGATTGCAACAGCTCAATTGCACGTCTGTCACATACCGATGAAACACACACTCTTGGAAAATATGTCGTTTCAAACCAGAACGATGTACTGTTACGTCCATACGAAACAACAGACGGCACTCCCCTGACTTTGTTCGCATTCAACAACTCGATGTTCTTACACTCCCTCTCCAGTGCCCCGGCACCAGATAACTCACTCCATTTGATAACGCTGATCTCTTCACCGGAATTCACTGCAACAGCACGAGCATAACCATGTTCTGGATTGCCAAGCAAAAATCCAACTCTGCCGCTATCAATGTCGTTTTGAGTAAAAGGAAGAGTCTCCGGCTCCTCACGGGTTTCAATGTCAGGCACGATAAGTTTGGGCAATACATGTTTGATAAGTCCAAGCTTATTGGCTATCTTGAGAGCTGCTGCGGCAAACCTGCCTTTAAACACTTGCGGAAGATATAGCCCGAGAGTTAATTCCGTAGCCCGATTTTCTGAAGGAATCAAAAGGAACGGTGTTCCTTTGCGTGTGAGAACAGAGTAGCGAACCTTAGAAAAGTCAACGTTGGAAAGCAATTTCCGGTGAAACGTATCTGAAATATCAATGCTCGAAACCATATTGTACCTAAACGATGAATTCTAGCATAAAATTACTGAAACATGAATCATGAAAACCCTGCATGTCAGCGTACATATTTCCAATCCTTCGGTTCCTCCCCCTCATAGCGCATGAACCCATAAAATGGTCGAGGATCGGAATCGAAGATGAGCGGGAGGAAATGTGCATCGCCCTTCCACATGGGGAGATCATAAATTTTATCAATTTTTACCCATTTAAGGGGACCCTCATCATTTTCTGGAAAAGGCTCGCCTTCAAAACAGGTAACAAGAAAAATAAATGCAAGCCAATCCTGCTTTTCCGGACCGAAATCAGCCCAGCAGACTGTCCCGCGCAACTTCATTGTTACAACCTCCAAACCCGTCTCTTCCCGAATTTCACGCATCATGCATGTTGCCACGTCTTCTCCGCGCTTCAGTTTACCGCCCACACCGCTGTACTTGCCATGATTCTGGTCATCTGCCTGCCCGATTCTATGTACCTGAAGCACAGACTTCGCGTCTTCAGACAGTATATAGCCCAAGGTGCTTACAATTGTTTTATGATATTTTTCAGACGTCACAATTTTTATTGTTCAACTCATTTATAGATGTGAGATTATAGTCTTGGACCTCTTTTATTATGATTTTGCAATGCGCTTCGAAAACGCATTATATTCTGCATCTCCAAAACCGTAGTGTTCTATTACGTAGTCCATGTCTTTATCTCCGCGACCCGAAAGGTTTACGAGAATTGAGAGGGGTCTCGTATCAGCGTTTTCGCCGGCAAGTCGCATTGCATGAGCAACTGCATGGGCTGACTCCAGCGCCGGGATAATGCCTTCTAGACGTGACAGCACGAAAAACGCTTCCAAAGCCTGCCTGTCATCGATAGTAAAATATTTAGCCCTGCCGATTTCATTCAGATAGCTATGCTCAGGACCGGTTGAAGGATAGTCCAGACC
>JAAZFF010000399.1 GCA_012511845.1 Lentisphaerota bacterium | reverse complement strand
GTATCCGACCATAGGCGTCGGCGGAATTTATCGTCATCGAATCCAAACAGTGCCACCTGGCTTACACCGAATGGCGTCACGACTTCGCAGGTCTGGAAGAAACCTTCTTTTTGCAGGAGTGCCTGAAGTCGCCATATAGCTTCAGCCTGGGGTGTTTTGTCCGGGCTTGCCCAGTCTATACAAGTTACGCCGAGGTTCTGGTAAGAATCCCAGAAAATACCGTCGATCCCGGTGTCCTCCTTTACAGCGAGAATTTGCTGTTCTATCCAGTCTGCGTATTCAGTTGTCATCTTGCCCGCCCACAGTTCCCTGTATGAAGCATTCCATGGAGAACCATTTGCCTGGTGAACAAGCCATTCGGGGTGTTCCTTCCAAATCGGTGCATTTTGCGATAGCTGGAAAGAGAACCATTGAGCTATACGGAGACCGGCTTTTTTTGCAGCATCATTGAGTCGTCGCATGATTTTTTTGCCACCGAATTTTTCAGCATAGGCGTAGTCGTAGGGGCAGCAAATGTTCCCGATAATTCCCGGTGAATCATCTGATGTGACTGAATTCCAGACTCCATGTGTGAAGACATGCCGGTAGCCGAGATCGGCATATACAGGCAAGGCGTTTTCAAGGGGTTTAATCCAGGATGGTCCGTGCTGCTTTAATTCTTTATCCCAAAGATGAGAGTGGATTATCGGCAGGGGGATTTCAGGTGTGAAGCCATAATTTGAGCATAGACGCTCCCGCACCTCCGTGAAGCAGTCCAGCCAGAGATTACGCCATTCATGTTTTTTCAGAACGGCTTTATGCTGATATACGAGCAGTTTCCGTTCAGGGAAAACAACGTGAGTCGATGCGGCGACAAAGGGTCTGTCTGTGTAATGTATTACATTTTCATTTGCATGCTTGTCAATTCTAGAGCGAGTCAAGCCGGGTTTTTCAAAGAAAAGGCATATCGCCCATTTTTCCTTTGTCTGAAAATCGCAGATTGCAGCACCTGCCGCTCTCGGCAACATATCCATCGGGTAGGAGCCGCCCCAGCCATCGGTAAAGAATTTTTCAATTGTTGAAAATTCACTGTCTGCTTTTACTTTTTGTTCTAGATCTATTGTAGATACATCCTGCTGAATCAACGTTGTGCTGGCGGCAGAACCACCGATTTCCCACGTGGCATCTTCGATAACCCAATGTAGGGGGTGATCCGGCGATTTGATTTCAAGCTGCATTGCCATGCCCGACCATTCGTTCTCGCCAATGTTTTCGGTTATAGGACGAAGCGTCCATCGAAAATATGCTGTTGGAGCTTTGAGGCGACGTGTGCGGATGCGGGAATCGCCCATGGCGTCGGCTTCCTGTATTCGCGGCAATCTGCTTCCTGTTGACTTGAACGTTAGGACGACGCTTCCGTCACGGCGTTGATTGACTTTTAAGCTGGTAAATATATCAAACCTGAACCCTGCTTCGCTTTCTGTATAGAAAGTCCACGGCAGGATATTGCTTCGTAATGACTTGCGTCCATACTTCACGTATCCAATACCGAGAAATTGCTCTTCTTTCTCAACCAGGTCGACACTTAATTTGCCTAATTTAACAGTCGTTTTTTTAATAGCATTCATTGTACATCACTCAAATGTTGAGGTTTTATAATTATACCCACCCGATTCAACTTGAACTGATTATAAAGCAACATCGCCTCCATTGCAATTTCTCAATATTGTAAATCGAAGTCTGTGATTGTGGGCAGATCTGAATATGCAAAGGGGAACTGTCACAAACCGCCTGCGGCTCACCACTGGTTCGCCCTCCAGTACCGAAATAAAGGTTTATCAGTAAAATGGAGGATGCGGCTGTGCAAAGCCGTGTGCCAAGGAGAGTTTAATAT